>NZ_JBZFLK010000011.1:0-248213 GCF_058448985.1 Pseudonocardia sp. DxW
TCATCATGTCTTCGCAAACACGATCATCGCAGGTCAGCGGGCACCTATCGTCATCTCCCCACCGGCAGGCCCGTCGCTACTCGCGGATTCGGGTCTGACCGGCCGGACCGATGACCGCCCGGCAGGTGTCGGGGACCGGTGGCCCGGGTAGCCCCGGGTGATGCAGTACGAGATGTTCCTCAGCACCGTCCGCGACAGCGCCGAGCTGCCCGACCAGGCCGCCGCCGACCGCGCCGTCCGATCCACCCTGCGCGTGCTCGGCCATCGGCTGGCCGGCGGCCGGCCGGGGAACCTGGCGGCGCAGCTGCCCGGCGACCTCGGTGCCGCACTGGGCTCCGAGGGGGCCGGCGAGCGGTTCGACCTCGACGACTTCTACCGCCGCGTCGCCGACGACGCGGGCGTCCCGCAGCCGCAGGCCCGCCGGAACGCCCGCGCCACGATGGCCGCGATCTCGGTCGCGGTGACCGACGAGGAGTACGGCAAGCTCGCCGCGCAGCTGCCCGCCGAGTACGCCGACCTGCTCCTGACCGACGCGGTGCGGCACCGCTGAGCGGTCCCTCAGCGGCCGGACCCGGACTCGTCCTCCCGGTCGAGCCGGGCCCGCCGCTCCTGCTCGCGGCGGCTGTACGCGGCCTGCCGGACGGCGCCCTCGTCGGCGAAGCCCGATCCCAGCGCACCGGCGATGGTCCCCATCGACGCCGACAGCACGGCGATCATCAGGTAGTCGCCGATCCCGGCCTCGCGCATGATGTTCGTGCCGAGATAGTCCGGCGGGATCACCAGCACCGCCGCGGTCAGCGTGATCCCGAACAGCAGCACGTACATGGTGAGCACGCCGAACGCGACCGTCAGCACCGTCGACAGGTTCGACAGCAGCATCTCCTCGCGCAGCGACCGGCTGCGCCGGGACTCCCACAGTCCGTTGTCCAGGATCAGCCAGGTGGTCATGCCGGTCAGCGCGACCAGCATGATCGTGGCCTGCCTGCCGACGCTCAGCGCGCTCGCCAGCTCCCAGATGTTCGAGTAGAAGATGCCGAACGCCGCTCCCGCGGCCGCCGCCGCGATGGCCGGCGACAGGCTGGGCACCAGCCGCCACGGCCGGTTTGCCCGGACCAGCCCGGCGAGCAGCCGGACCCGGCCGCGCAGACCGGTGAGGGAGAGCCGGACGTCGACCTCGTCCTCGACGCCCGCGCTGCCGGCGCCGTCGTCGGGAGAATCGCTGTCGGCGGGATCGAGCCGGGTCAGCGAGCCCGCCCGGCCGGCATCGCTGTCCTGGCCGACCCCCGCGCGCTCACGGGATGGGAACAGGTGCCGGGTGACCAGCCGGACCACGGTGTCCCGGCAGCGCCGGTACTGGTCGAACGCGCCCAGCGCGGGCAGCGACACCAGCCCGACCCGGGCGCCGGTGGCACCGTCGGCGACGACCGGGTCGCTGCCCGCCCGCCGCGGCAGGTCGGTGATCAGGACGACCGCGTCGAGACCGTCCTGCTCCCGGGCCCGCTCGCCGATCTCGATCATCGGCAGCGCGCCGTGCCGGTCCAGCGCGATCCGGTGGTCGGTGACCCGGACCTCCCAGCTGCCGTCGGCGTCGCGATCGAGCAGCTCGGGCAGGTCGCGGGCGAGCCGGTGGGCGAACTCGGTGGGCAGGCCGGGATCGGCGAGGAGGCCGAGGACGGTGGGACGGGACGATTCGGTCACGGCGCGGCACGGTAGGCGCCGGGCGCGGTCCCGCGCATCCCGGGGCCACCGGTGTCACGATCGGCGATCACGAACATCGATCACGAAGGGCCTTCACGGAAGGGGTGACGCCGGTGTCCGGCGACTGTCCGAAGCGGATGCGCTTCGGGCCCTGCGGCGGGGTCCGGCCGGACCTGGGCTGTGAGCTCGGGACCGGCCCCTGCCCGTTCACCGCGGGCTCGGTGGTGCGTTGGCCGGACCCGCCCGGGCGGTCCGCCCGCCCACGGGCGCTGGCCGGGGTCGGCCCGGTGGTGCTCGCCGACCTGACCTCCCCGCCCTACGACGCCGCGGCGCTCGCCCGGCACGCCCGGATCCTGTCCGGCAGCTGTGACGCGCTGCTGATCGGGCAGTACCACGACGCCCCGGACTTCCCGCCGACGCTGCTCGCCGCGCTGGTCCGGGAGGCCGGCGGGCGGCCCTGGGTGACGCTGACCTGCCGGGACCGCAACCGGGTCGTCCTGGAGCAGGACCTCGCCGGACTGGCCGCCGCGGGCACCGACGCCGTGTTCTGCGTGACCGGCGACGCCCGCGCCCCCGGCGTGCGCCCGGACGTCAGCCAGGTGTTCGACCTGGACGGCACCCGGCTGGCCGGGCTGGCCGCCGGGGCCGGGCTGGCCGCCGTCGTGCCGGAGTCGCCCGCCGCGCCGCCGGTGGACCTGCGGCCGGCCCGGCTCGCCGAGAAGCAGCGGGCCGGGGCCGGCGCCGCCGTGCTCAACCACGCCGGATCGCCGGCGCGGGTGGCCCGGTTCGTCGACCGGGCCCACGGCGCCGGCGCGACCCTGCCGGTGCTGGCCGGGGTCGCCGTGTTCACCGACGAGGCCGGTGCGCGGACCCTGCAGGCGTTCCCCGGCCTGGAGCTCGATCCGGCCACGGTGCGGGCGGTGCTGGCCGCACCGGACCCGGTGGAGGCCGGGATCGGTGCCGCCGTCGACGAGGCCGTCGCGCTGCTCGCGGTGGACGGCGTCGCCGGGGTGAACCTGTCCGGCCGCGGCACCTCCGCCGACGACACCGCCGCCACCGGGATCAAGGCCGAGATCGCCCGCCGGATCCGGGACCGGGTCCGCGGGTAGACCGCCCGGCACCGGGTAGCCCGCACGCATGGCCGATCCCGTCCCGGAGCGCATGGAGCTCGAGTTCGACACCGTCGCCGGCTGGACCGGCCACGCGGTCGCCGAGCTCGGCGACGACCATGCCGAGCCGGCCGCCTGCCGCGGCAGCGCCAGCCCGGCCGGGCTGGACTGGCTGGCCGCGCGGTGCGGGCTGCGCCCCCGCGACCTGCTCGCCGACGTCGGCGGCGGCACCGGCGGCCCGGCCGCCTACGCCCGGCGGACCACCGGTGCCGCCCCGGTGGTGATCGACCCGATGCCGGCGGCGTGCCGGGCGGCCGCGACGATGTTCGGCCTGCCCGCCGTGGTCGGCGGCGGCGACGCGCTGCCGCTCGCGACGGTGTCGGTGCGCGCCTGCTGGAACCTCGGCGTGCTGTGCACGGTGCGCGACAAGGCCGCGGTGCTCGCCGAGGCGCACCGGGTGCTGCGTCCTGGCGGATCGCTGGGCCTGCTGGTGTTCGTCGCGGACCGGCCGCGCCCGCCCGGCGCGCCGGACGGGAACCTGTTCCCGGCCCGGACCGCGGTGCACGAGCTGCTGGCGGCGGCCGGGTTCGCCCGCACCGCCGAGGTGGCGCTGACCGAGCTGCCGCTGGCCCCCGCGGCGTGGCGGCAGCGGATCGACCGGGTCGAGAGTGTCCTGGACCGCGACCACGGCGACGACCCGCGGTTCGCCGCCGCCCAGGAGCAGTCCCGGCGGATCGGCGCGCTGATCGCCGACGGCGTCGTCGAGGGCAGGCTGCTGCACGCGACCGCCCACTGATCGGTTGTGCACCAGCGGTTTTCACCGGACGGACCCGGGTAGGCGGCGGGCAGCCGACAACGAGGAGAACACATGCGCGCACTGACCTGGCACGGCCACCGCGACGTCCGGGTGGACACCGTCCCGGACCCGGTGATCGAGCAGCCCGACGACGTGATCGTCCGGATCACCAGCAGCGGGCTCTGCGGCTCCGACCTGCACCTCTACGAGGTGCTCAGCCCGTTCCTCGATCCCGGTGACGTGCTCGGTCACGAACCCATGGGGATCGTCGCCGAGACCGGGTCCGCGGTGACCGCGCTGTCGGTCGGGGACCGGGTGGTGGTCCCGTTCAACGTGAGCTGCGGGAACTGCTGGACCTGCGGGCAGGGACTGCAGTCGCAGTGCGAGACCACCCAGAACCGCGAGATGGGGATGGGGGCGTCGCTGTTCGGCTACACCAAGCTCTACGGCCAGGTGCCCGGCGGGCAGGCCGAGTACCTGCGCGTCCCGTTCGGCAACTCGCTGCCGATCGCGGTGCCGGAGGGCCCGGCGGACGACCGCTTCGTCTACCTGTCCGACGTGCTGCCCACCGCCTACCAGGCCGTGCAGTACGCGGACACGCCGAAGGACGGCACGCTCGTCGTGCTCGGCCTCGGGCCGATCGGCGACATGTGCACCCGGATCGCGCGCCGGCTCGGCGTGGCCCAGGTGATCGGCGTCGACCTGGTCCCGGAGCGGCTGCGCCGGGCGCAGGCCCGCGGCACCACCGCGCTCGACCTGCGCGACGGCGACGACGAGGTGCGCGAGGCCGTCCAGGGGCTGACCCACGGCCGCGGCGCCGACGCCGTCATCGACGCCGTCGGGATGGAGGCGCACGGCTCGCCGCTGGCGAGCACCGGCCAGAAGCTGGCCGCGGTCGCGCCGTCCGGCATCGGGCAGACCCTGATGCAGAAGATGGGCGCCGACCCGACGACGGCGCTGGAGCTGGCGATCTCGCTGGTCCGCCGCGGCGGCACCGTGTCGCTGTCCGGCGTCTACGGCGGCAGCGCCACCCCGCTGCCGATGCTCACCCTGTTCGACAAGCAGATCCAGCTGCGGATGGGCCAGGCCAACGTGTGGCGCTGGGTGCCCGAGCTGCTTCCGCTGCTCGGCGACGACGACCCGCTGGGCGTCGACGACTTCGCCACCCACCGGCTCCCGCTGGAGCAGGCGCCCGACGCCTACGCGATGTTCCAGGAGAAGTCCGACGACGCGGTGAAGGTGCTGTTCACACCAGGCGCCTCCTGATCGGACCGGTCCTCCCCGTGGCTATCGTGATCGTCTGTCACACCCTCGGGGAGGAACCGGATGACGACCGTGCGGGACGGGGCCAAGCGGGCCAGGACGAACCTGAAGCGCCGTGACCAGGCGCGCCTGGTGCTGCCCGACGACCGCGACCCGGTCGGGCTGCTGGAGGGCCAGCACGCCTCCCGGCTCCCCGATCTCGTCCCGGTCCGGGTCGGGCGGATGCTCCAGTCGCCGTTCGCCTTCTACCGCGGCGGCGCCGCGCTGATGGCCCGGGACCTGCGCGACGCGCCGGTCTCCGGGATCGACGTGGTGCTGTGCGGCGACGCGCACATCTCCAACTTCGGGTTCTACGCCTCGCCGGAGCGCGAGCTCGTGTTCGACCTCAACGACTTCGACGAGGCCGGCGTCGGGCCGTGGGAGTGGGACGTCCGCCGGCTCGCGGCGAGCGTCCACATCGGCGGCCGGGACATCGGCCTGTCCGAGGACACCTGCTCGGACGCGGTGGTCGCCGCCGCCGACTCCTACCGCCGGGTCCTGCGGCAGTTCGTCGAGCTGTCCGCGGTGGAGCGCTACTTCTACCGGGTGGACACCTCCGACGTCGCCGAGCGGCTCGGCGAGGCGGGCCGCCGGACCTGGCTCAAGGCCACCGACAAGGCCCGCGGCCGCACCTCGGAGCAGGTGCTGCGCAAGCTCACCGTGCAGTCCGAGAACGGCGTGCTGCGGATCGACGACCAGCCGCCGGTGCTGCAGCACGTGAACCACGCGTCCGCCGACGACATCCCGGAGCTGTTCGACCAGTACCGCTCCACGCTGCGCGAGGACGTCGCGTTCCTGCTGGCCCAGTTCCGGCCGGTGGACTTCGCGCTGCGGGTGGTCGGCGTCGGCAGCGTCGGGACCCGCTGCTACCTGATCGCGCTGGAGGGGCCGGCCGGGGAGGTGTTGTTCCTGCAGGCCAAGGAGGCGCAGGCGTCGGTGCTGACCAGCCACGGCGGCCGCCCGGCGGTGATCCCCGGTTACGAGGGCGCCGCCGACCACGTCGAGGGCCACCGGGTGGTCGCCGGGCAGCGCATCCTGCAGGCCACCTCGGACCCGTTCCTCGGCTGGATCACCGGCTGGGCGGGGGAGTCCGACGACCGGCCGCGGGTCGACTACTACTGGCGCCAGTTCCGCGACATGAAGGGCTCGATCGACCCGGCCGCGCTGTCCCCGGTGGAGTTCCGCGCCTACGGCGCGCTCTGCGGGGCGCTGCTCGCCCGCGCGCACGGGCAGTCCCCGGGCGGCCGGGTGATCGCCGGCTACCTCGGCCGGTCCGAGCGGTTCGCAGTGGCGACGGCCGGGTGGGCCGCCGGGTACGCCGACGTCGCCGAGGCCGACTTCGAGGCGGTCACCGCCGCCGTCGCGGCCGGCCGGCTGCCGGTGGAACGCGGCGTCTGATCCCGCCGGCCCGTAGTGCTACGCAGGTGGCGGCGCGCGCCGGGGGGCTAGGTTGCGGCGCATGAGCCGAGCCGAGTCCGTGACCTCCGCCGGGACCGTGCGCGGGGTGCGCCGTGCGATGATCGTCGCGGTGGTCGGGGCGCTGCTCGTCGCCTCCCTGCTGGGCATCGTCGCGCTGCTCGGCGGGGACTTCGGCGAGCTGCAGTTCCGGATCGTGCTGACCACGCTGGTGGTCGCCGCGTTCGGCACGACGGCGCTGTGCCATCTCGCCGTCGTCACCCGCGCCGTGCGGGTGGTCGGCTTCGCCGGGATCGTCGCCGGCGCCGGGGCAGCGGTCTGTGCGCTGGCGCTGATCTGGCGGGACTGGGCGTCGACGACCGGGCCCGAGGAGGGCATGTTCAAGTCGTTCGTCGTGCTCAGCGTGCTCGCGGTGAGCCTGGCGCACGCCAACCTGCTCCTGCTGCTCGCCGGCAACCGGCACCGGGTGATCCGGGCCGGGCTGGCGGCGACGCTCGCCGCGATCGCGGTGGTCGCGACGATGATCCTGCTCCCGGTGCTCACCGACGGCGCGATCCCGGGCAGCGGCGACGACGGGTACTGGCGGTGGCTGGGGGTCGCCGGGATCGTCGACGCGCTCGGCACCATCGCGCTGCCGGTGCTCGCCGCGGTGCTGCGCCCGCGCCCGGCACCCGACGGCGGGGCCCCTGACCCGGCCACGGCACCGGCCCAGGTCGGTGGCGGGACCGGGGCCGGGGAGCCGGTCCGGCTGCGCCTCGACCTGCCCGCCGGCCTCGCCGACCGGCTGGCCCGGCACGCCGGCGGCGGCGCCCTGGAGAACGCCGCGCTGGACGCGATCGACCGCGGGCTCGCCGCCGCCGAGTCGTCCCGGCCGGTTCCGGTGGGCGACCCGCCGACCCGTTCGGTGCCGGATCCGGCGCGCCCGGCCCCGGATGTGCCAGGGTCGTAGCCCCTACGCACGCGCGAACGACCGAGGAGGCCGCATGACGGAGGCGACCGGGGAGGCGACCGGGACCGAGATCGCGGTGGCGGTCGACGGTTCATCGGGCGCGGCCCGGGCCGCCCACTGGGCGCGTGACCTGGCAGAGGTGTGGCGGATGCAGGTCCGCCTGCTGCACGTCACCGCCGGGCCGGACGCGCCGGCGGACCTGGAGCGGCTGGCCGGGGAGACCGGTGCCGGGCTGCAGCTGCTGCCCGCACCGCCCGGCGCGGGCACCGACGGGATCGCCGACGCGGTGCTGGCGGCGACCGGGCCGGCCCGGATGCTCGTCGCGGGCAGCCACGGTGCCGGGGCGACCGGCGCGATGCTCGCCGGCCGGTTCGCCGACCGGGTGGCGCGCAGCGCACCGGTCCCGGTGGCGATCGTGCGGGACGCCGAGCCGGGGGCCGAGGGGGTCGTCGCCGGCGTCGGCGGCGGCGAGTGCGACCACGACGAGGCCGTCGTCGCCGAGGCCGCCGCGCTGGCCGCCGCCTGGGCGGCCCCGCTGACCCTGGTGCACTCCTGGTCGGACGTCGTCGCCCGGGCGGGCACCCGGCTGCACCGGGTGCAGGCCGACCGGGAGACGGTCGCCGGTGCGGCGCACGCGGCGCTCGAGGCCGCGGCCACCACCGCCCGCGACCTGGTGCCGGACGTGCACACCCGGATCGTCGAGGGCACCGCACTGCGGGCGCTGCTCGACGTCGCCGGGACCGCCAGGGCGGTGGTGGTCGGCCCGTACGGCGCCACGCCGCCGGTCGGGATGCAGCTCGGTTCGACGAGCCGGTCGCTGGTCGCGTTCGCGCCCTGCCCGGTCGTCGTGCTGCCGGCCCGGGTCAGCGCCGCAGGTACGCCAGGGTGAGCGCGGCCAGCGGGCCGAGATCCTTGTAGTCGGCCACCTCGGGCGGCAGCGTCTGCAGCACCGACACCAGCCGGTCGCGCCACGCCGGTACCCGTTCGAGCCGGTCCAGCGCGAGCAGCCGGATCCCGATCAGGAACAGCACCGAGCCGGTCAGCGGGAGCCGGACCAGGTGCTGCACCTCGGTCCGCAGGTGGATCTCCCGGCCCGGGTCGGTGACCCGCAGCGGACGGCGGGCCGGTGCCCAGGACGGCGCCGCGTCCAGCGACAGGTCGAGCCGGTCGTCGGGCTGCAGCCCCCAGTTGAGCCGCCGGTAGACCTCGCCCGGCGCCATCCGCAGCAGGAACCCCTCGGCCCGCTCGAACACCCCGCCGGGACCGTTCCCGGGCACCGGGCCGTGCAGCTCGCGGAAGCTCATCCCGGCGTCGAACCCGACCGACCAGACCGACGCGGCGGCGACCGCGCCGGCGTCGAGCCAGAGCCGTCCCTCGCGGGCGCCGAGCACGACGACGTCCTCGGTGAGCTGCCTGGAGGCGAACCGCAGCGGATGCTCGGGCAGCGTCGACCCGTCGCCGAACACGAACTCCTGATCGACGCCGAGCCGGGTGTTGCGGAAGCGGTACCGGTCGCCGTCGCGGACCAGTGAGCAGGTGTCCGGCTGCTCGGCGGCGAGCCTGCCGGTGAGGTGGAGCAGCGCGTCCCAGCAGGCGGCCCGGCTGTGCCCGGCGGCGACGAACCGGGCCGGTTCCCGGTCCAGGATCGCGGCCCGCTGCGCCGCGACCGCCTCGTAGCCGTCGGCGGAGCCGGGGACGTGCAGGACCGTCCCGCCCCACGAGCCGGCCTCGGTCGGCCGGGCGACACCGGCCGGCTCGACGTTCGCGCTGATCCGGTAGGTGCTGTGCGGCAACGGGAACGGGTAGGACGCCAGGTCGTCCGGGTAGGCGGTCACAGGTCCAGCTCCAGGACCGGGCCGGCGGCCCGGGACACGCAGAGCGCGATCCGGCCGTCCCGCCCGGCGTGCACGGCGTCCCGGTGCTCGACGGCGCCGTGGCGGACCGGGGTCAGGCACTCGCCGCAGACGCCGCTGCGGCACAGGCTGGGCGCGGCGACCCCGATCCGGTGCACCGCGTCGAGCAGCGACTCGGCGGCCCCGACCTCGACGGTCCGCCCGCTGCGCCCCAGCACCGCCCGGAACGGCCGCCCCGGGTCGGTCCGCGGCTCGAAGGTCTCGCTGTGCACCCGGGCGTCCACCCAGTGCGCGTCCCGGGCGGCCGCCCCGACGGCCGCCGTCAGGCCGGGCGGGCCGCAGCTGTACAGGTGGCTGCCGAACGGCGCCGTCGTCACCAGCCGGTGGATCCGCCCGGCCGCCGCCGTGCGCCCGGTGACGGTGGTCAGCCGGTCCCCGCAGAGCTCCCGCAGCTCGTCCAGGTGCGGCGCGGCACCGGGCCGGTGCACGTACAGCGCCGAGAACGGGTTGCCCCAGAACGTGTGCCAGCGGACGTGCGACAGCACCGGCGTCACCCCGATCCCGCCCGCGACGAGCAGGTGCCTGCGCGCCGTGTCGACCGGGGCGAACCCGCTGCGCGGCATCGTCGCCCGCATCCGGTCACCGGGCCGCAGCCGGTGCATCCGGCGGGACCCGCCGGAGCCGTCCGGGCGCAGCGCGACCGAGATGTGCCACCGGTCCGGGGTGATCGACGGGCCGGTCAGCGAGTAGGCGTTCCAGCGCCCGGGCGCCCACTCCAGGCCCAGGTGGCTGCCCGGCGGGTAGGACGGCGGCGGCCCGCCGTCGGCGCGGGTGAACGCGACCGAGCGGACCCCCGGGCACGCCTCGGTCACCGCGTCGACCCGCAGCTCCAGCGTCACACCGGGCTCCCGAGGAACGCGGCGTGCGTGCGCGAGTGGTGGTGCGCGACGACCAGCCGGTGGGCGCATCCCGGGCAGCGCACCGGGCCGCCGATCGCGGCGGTCGCGGCGAACCGCAGGTGGCAGTGTCCGCAGTGGATCGTGCGCGGCCGGGCCCCGTGCGGGTCGGTGTCCACGTCGGTCGGCCGCAGGTCCAGTTCGGAGTCCAGCGCGCCGCGGGCCAGCGCCGCCGCCCGGACCTGCTGGGCCTCGCTCTCGGTGCCGGTGACCAGGATCCGCCAGCCGGTGACCATCGTGGGCAGCTCGGCGTCGAGCAGCCCGCCGGCGTCCGCGGCGGTCCCGAGCACCCGCAGCCGGTCACCGGCGCGCAGCGGCGGCGGCACCGCGGTGCCCACCGCGACCACCAGGTGCGGGGCGGCGGAGCGGCCGGCCGCGGGATAGCGGGGCAGCGTCGTCTGCTCCACCGCCAGGTACGGCGGGACGGGCGTGGGCATGGCGGTCCTGTCCTGGGCACGGGCTGTGCCGGTCTGTGCCGGGCTGTACCGATCCGGGCCGATCCGGGGCCGGGCCGATCCTACGGCGGCCCGGGGCTCAACCGCTGCCGTGCCCGGCCGGGAAGAATCGCCCTTCGCCCGCGACCTCGACCACCACCCGGTCGCCGGGCCGCACGTCCGACCGGCCCGGGACCCTGGCCAGCAGGCCGGTGCCGTCGAGATCGAGCACCACCGTGGCGTCCGGGCCGTGGAAGACGACGTCGGAGACCTTGGCGGTGGGTTCGCGGTCGCCGTCCGGGGCCCGCAGCCGCAGCTGCTCGGGACGCAGCAGCAACCGGCCCGGCCCGGTGCCGGCCGGGACCGGGATCCGGCCGAGCACGGTGCCCGCGGCGCCGTCGGCGACGTCCGCGGCGAGCACCACGGCGTCGCCGACGAAGCTGCCCACCCCGACGTCGGCGGGGGAGTCGTAGAGGGTGCGCGGCGGCGCGCACTGCACCACCCGCCCGCCGCGCAGGACGGCGACCAGATCGGCGGTGCCCAGCGCCTCCTGCTGGTCGTGGGTGACCAGCACCGCCGTCGCACCGGCGGCGGTGAGCGCGTCGCGCACCTGACCGCGCACCTCCGCGCGCAGCCCGGCGTCCAGCGCGACGAACGGCTCGTCGAGCAGGACCAGCGCCGGGGCGGGCGCCAGCGCCCGGGCCAGCGCCACCCGCTGCTGCTGGCCGCCGGACAGCTCGGCGGGCATCCGGTCGCCGTACCCGGCGAGCCCGACGAGCTCCAGCACCTCGCCGATCCGGTCGCCGCGGCGGGCCCGGCGGTCCAGCCCGAACCCGACGTTCGCCGCGACGTCGAGATGGCCGAACAGCGCGCCCTCCTGGGAGACCAGGCCGACCCGGCGGCGCTCCGGGGCGACGGCCACGCCGTCCCCGGCGACCAGCCGGCCGCCGAGCCGGATGCTGCCCCGCTCGGCCGGATGGAACCCGGCGACCGTGCGCAGCAGCGTCGTCTTGCCGCAGCCGGAACCGCCGAGCACGGCGGTGAGCGTCCCGGCCGGCACGGCCAGGTCCACGCCGGACAGCACCGGGGTTCCCGGATGTCCGGCGTGGACACCGTCCAGCACCAGTGCGGGCTCCTCGTCCATCAGTCCCCTCCCCTGCGCCGGAGCACCCGGTCGAGCACGAGCGTCGGAATCGCGGCCAGCAGCACCAGCAGCACCGCGTACGGGGCGGCCGCGGCGAACTGGCTCGCCCCGGTCCGCGACCAGATCGCCATCGCCAGGGTCTCGGTGCCGGTCGGCCGGAGCATCAGCGTGGCGGGCAGCTCGCGGGCGACCGACACGAACACCAGCGCCGCCGCCGCCACGATCCCGGGCGCCGCCAGGGGCACGGTCACCCTGGCCAGGGTCTGCAGCCGGCCGCGGCCCAGCGACCGGGACGCCTCCTCCAGCCGCACCGGGGCGTCGGACACGGCGGTCCGCACGATGCCGACGGCCAGCGGCAGGAACAGCACCGCGTAGCCGGCGATCAGCATCGGCAGCTGCTGGTAGAGCTGCGGGAAGACCCGGATGCCCAGGTAGACCAGCGCCAGCCCGACGGTGACGCCGGGCAGCGCGAACCCGAGATAGGTGACGTTCTCCAGGGCCCGCACCAGCCGCCCCCGGTGCCGGGCGGCGAGCACCCCGACCGGCAGCGCCAGCGCGACGGTGAGCAGCGCGCCGAGCCCGGCCACCTGGAAGGTGTCCAGCGCGGTCGCGGCCAGGTGCGGGAGGTCGATGCCGGCCGACGCGCCGGCGATCGTCCAGACGGTGAGGCTGTAGGCCGGGACGCCGAGCGAGATCCCGATGACGACGAGCACGAACAGCAGCCCGGCCGGCGTCCACCGGCCCAGCGGGGTCGGCCCGGCCCGGCGGCCCGCGCCGCGCCCGACCCGTTCGGTGGACCGGCCGCGCACCCGGGCCTCGGCGATCGTCACCACGATCGCCAGCGCGACCAGGGCCAGCCCGAGCACCGCGGCCGGCGTCGGGTCGAAGGTGGACCGGTAGCGGGTGAAGATGCCGAGGGTGAAGGTGTCGAAACGCATCAGCGACGGCACCCCGAAGTCGCTGATCACCGAGAGCGCGACCAGCAGCGCCCCGGCCAGGACGGCCGGCCACACCCGGCGCAGCGTGACGGTCAGCAGGACCCGCACCGGGCCCAGGCCGAGCGACCGGGCAGCCTCCTCCATGCCGGCGTCGCCCCGGGAGAGCGTGGCCGACACGGCGAGGAAGACGTAGGGGAAGCTGACCGAGCTGAGCACCAGCAGCGTCCCGCCGAAGCCGACGATCCCGGGGAAGCCGGAGATCCAGCCGAATCCGGCGACGTAGGACGGCACGGCCAGCGGCAGCGCGAACAACACCCCCCACACCCGGCGTCCGGGCAGGTCGGTGCGCACCACCAGCCACGCCGCGACGGTCCCGACGACCATGCAGACCAGTGTCGCGCTCACGGTCAGCACGACCGTGTTCGCGAACAGCTGTCCGGTCCGCGGCCGGGTCAGCACGTTCACCACGTAGTCCGGGCCGCGTTCGAACGACCGGATCGCGAGATAGACCAGCGGGGTGAGCATCAACAGCCCGGCCAGGGCGGCACCGGCGACCAGCGCCGGTGCCGGTGCCGCCCCGCCGGACCGCCGTCGGACGGCGCTGCGGAGCACGATCAGCTCATGCCGGCTTCTTGCAGCATCTCCAGGGTCTCCTCCAACGTCCGGAGATCCGCCAGGTCGATGTCGGGCTGCTCCAGCTCGGTGATGTCGGGCATGTCGTAGACCGTGGAGGTGATCCCGGACCGGACCGCGTACTCGCCGGAGGTGTCGACGAAGTACTGCTGGGCGACCTCGGAGGTCAGGAACGCGACCAGCTCCTGGGCGCGGGCCGGATCGTCGGCGGTGTCCATCACGCCCGCTCCGGCGACGTTGACCAGGCCGAGCGGATCACCGCCGACGTGGTGGTTGCGGGTGCGCAGGTTCTCCTCGCCGAGCTCCTCCATCTTGGAGTAGATGTAATAGTGGTTGACGAGTCCGATCTGGATCTGGCCGTTCTCGATCCCGTCGATCACGCCGTGGTTGTTGTTGAACCGCTCCGGGTTCTGCGCGTCGAAGTCCGCGAGCCACTGCCGCGCACCGTCGTCGCCCCGGTCCAGGCGGACCGCGGTGACGAAGGTGTTCCACGACGAGTTGCCCGGCGGGAAGCCGATCTGGCCCGCCCAGCGCGCATCGAGCAGATCGTCGAGGCTCTGCGGCAGCTCGTCGGGGGTGAGGTCCTGCGAGTCGTAGGCGATCACCCGGGCGCGCGCGGAGGTGGCGGTCCAGGAGCCGTCGGCGGCGACGTAGCCGTCGACGACGCCGTCGTACACCTCGTCGTCGAGGGGGACCAGCCGGCCGGCCTCGGACAGTGCGCCGAGCGCCCCGGCGTCCTGGGCGAAGAACACGTCGGCCGGGCTCGCCTCGCCCTCCTCCAGGACCTGGGCGACGAGCTCGGCGGTGTCGCCGTACCGGATGTCGAGCGGGATGCCGGACTCGGCCTCGAACTGGTCGAGGAGCTCCTGGACCCGGCTCTCCGAACGTCCGGAGTAGACGGTGAGCGGGGCGGCGTCGCCGGCGGTGGTTCCGTCCGGTGGTGCGGCGGCGTCGTCGGCGGGGGCGCCCGCGCAGGCGGTGAGGGCCAGTGCAGCTGCGGCTCCTGCGGCCAGCAGTCTCCAGTGGTGGGACGTCGGTCGTTCGGTGATCTGCATTGATCGCTCCGGGGTCGTGTCACGACGGTCGCCGGCGCGACGCTACCTCCCAAACGTACATTCAGGATGAAACAGATCTTGCGGATTGATCAGTCCAACCGGTCACCCCGGACGGGTGACCGGGGTCACCAGGACTGATGAACTCCGGCCCGCGGAGCTAACGCTGCTGGTCGGAGCGCGATGAACCGGCATCGGAGGCGACCGGGAGGGGGTGCGTCGTGGAACAGCACGGACCGTCGTACCGCCCGCGACACGCCGCGCCCGGGACGCGCCCGGCGGCGCCGGTCGAGCCCGCAGCGGGCCCGGGCCCCGACGGACGGCTGCCCGGGTTCCCGGACGCGCTGCTGCCCCGCCGGCGGTCGCCGCGACTCGTCGGCGCCGGGCTGGTCGCCGCGATCGCCGGCCTGCTCGCCGTGTTCACCGGGGTGGTCGTGGCTGCGGACCGGGCCGGGCCGGCCGCCGGGCCCGCCGCGGCGGCGACCGCGGCGATCACCGAGTGGCGCGACGGCGGTGGGCAGGTCCGGGTCACCCGGATCACCGAGGATCTCGCCGCGATCACCCGGGCGGCCGATCTCGCCACCATGCGGGACGCGTGCCGCGACCTGCGCGACGACGTCGCCACGGCCCGCGCCTACCCGCCGATCCCGGACCCGCGCGCCCAGGCGTCCTGGGGTGCGGGGCTGGACGCCGGTGCCGACGCGGCCCGGAACTGCGTCGCCGGGGCCTCGCTGGGGGACGCGGGGCTGCTCGGGGCGGCCGCGGACGACCTGGACGGGATGAGCGGGCACCTCGCCGACGTCGCCGCCCGGATCGCGGAGCTCGCGGCCTGAGCCGACCCGGCCGGGCCCGGCCGGACGAACCCGCACCTGCCTCACCGAGATGCAGCTCAGCGGGAATTGTCGATCTCCGCGGCCCGCTGAGCTGCATCTCGGCGACCGGAGGGGTGCGGCGGGGCGAGCAGCGGCGCGCGAAGGGCGTGGCGCCGGACGTCGCCGGCGGGGGAGTGCCGGTTCCCGCGCGCGGCGAACATCACTAAATATGCCCAGTTGTTCAAGTGTGGGGTATGACTCTCTCCGATCGGTCGCGATCATCCGGTTCGTCCGGTGCGCGGCCCGCCCGACGCAGCGCAGGAGGACCCCGTGACCCGCATACGTGCCCTGACCCGGCTGGCCGCCGCCGCGGCCGCGGTCCTGCTCACCGCGGGATGCGTGCAGACCACCGGCGGCGGCGAGGCCGGCGGCCACCCGCCGAACACCGTCACCTTCGCGACCGGATTCGCGATCGACGACCTCGATCCGCTGGAGAACGGCTTCTGGGGCCCGGAGTTCGGCTACGTCGAGCTGCTGATGCGCCCGGACCGGGCGGGCGAGCCGACCCCCTGGGTGCTGACCGACCTGACCTCGACCGGCCCGACCACCTGGGAGCTGACCCTCCCCGAGGGTGCCAGCTTCGTGAACGGCACACCGCTCGACGCCGACGCGCTCGCCGCACTGCTCACCTTCCAGCTCGCCGAGAACGCCTCCTTCGCGGCGGCCCTGCCCGGCGCCACGGCCGAGGCGACCGGACCGCTGGCGGTCACACTCGTCACCTCGCGGCCGGCGCCGAACGTCCCGGCACTGCTGGCCGACGAGTCGATGGTCCCGGTCTTCGACGTCGCCGCCTACCGGGAGCACCGCGACTCCGGCGCACCCGCGTCCGAACTGGTCGGTGCGGGCATCTACACCGGACCGTACGTCGTCGACTCGCTCGACGGGGCCGCCGCGCAGCTCTCGCCGCGGGCCGACCACTGGCAGGGCCCGCCCGCGCTCGCCGCGGTGACCGTGCGGTTCGTGCCCGAGGCGTCCGCCCGGATCCAGGCCGTCCAGTCCGGCGAGGTGGACATCGCGCTGTACCCGCCGACCGCCACGGCCTCCACCCTGGAGGGCCGGGACGACGCCTTCTACGTCACCGGGGCGACGAGCGGCCCGACCTTCCAGCTCGAGTTCAACCACCGCGCGGCCCCGTTCGACGACGCGCAGGTCCGGCGGGCCGTCTACCGGGCGATCGACTACGACGCACTCGCGAACGACGTGATGAACGGGCTGTACCTGCCGGTGACCGGGATCTACGACGAGTCCCGCCCCTGGGCCGAGCCGACCACGACGACCGACCCGGCCGGTGCCGCGCGCCTGCTGGACGAGGCGGGCTGGACCCGCGACGGCGACGGCCCGCGCACCCGCGACGGCGCCGAGCTGCGGTTCTCGATGCTGACCTACCCGCAGCAGCCCGACTCCGACGCCCTCGCACTGGCCGTCCAGGCGCAGCTGGCAGCGCAGGGCATCGGCGTCGACATCCAGCAGGTACCGGACATCACCGACGCCGTGGAGCAGCCGACCGGCTGGCAGGCGTCGGTCCGGGCGAGCGGGATGCTGTCGTTCGGCGGCGACTACGTGCTCCCGCTGGTCAACACCGTGCGCAGCGACGGACCGAAGAACTACACCGGTACCGCGGATCCCGAGCTGGACGCGCTGATCGACCAGGTCGCGGTCGAGCTGGACACGGCGGCCCGGGACGATCTGCTCCGCCGTATCCAGCACCGGATCGCCGACGGCGGCCACCTCGGCTACATCGGGCAGCGCAGGGGTGCGGTCATCACCGGACCGGCCTGGCAGGGCTACGAGATCGAGGGCTCCAACCTCTGGGTCTCCCGCGACACGGCACCGACCGGCTGACCGTGCTCGCCGTCCTCAACCGGGTCGGCCAGGCAGTGCTCACCCTGGCCGCCGCAGGCGCGCTCGTCTTCGGGATGCTCGCCGTCACCCCCGGCGACCCGGCGCAGCGGGTGCTGCAGGCGCGCGGGATCACCGAACCGACCCCGGCCGCGGTCGCCGCAGTGCGCGCCGAGCTGCGGCTCGACGAGCCGCTGCCGGTCCGGTTCGGGCGGTGGGCGGGCGACGCCGTCCGCGGCGACCTCGGCGTCTCGTGGCGGACCGGCCGGCCGGTGAGCACCGAGTTCGCCGACCGGCTCCCCGCGACGCTGCGGCTGACCGTGGCCGCGCTCGGCCTGGCCGTCGGGGCGGCGCTGCTGCTCGGCACGGTCGCCGCACTCGGCGCCGGCCGGTGGCCGGACACCCTGGCCCGCGGGATCGCGCTCGGCGCGCTGGTGGTGCCGAGCTTCGTGCTCGGCGTGGTGCTGATCGACGTCCTGGTGGTCCGGGCCGGTCTCGGCCGGGTGATCGCCGACGGCACCTGGGCGACCGTGTTCCTGCCCGCGCTGGTGCTCGCGCTCGGCTCGGTCGCCACCTGGTCCCGGGTCCTGCGCACCAGCCTGCTGGAGGCCGGCTCGGCGACGCACCTGCGGGTCGCCGCCGCCCGCGGCGCGGGCCCGGTCCGGCTGCTGCTGGTGCACCAGCTGCCGAACGCGCTCGCCCCGTTCCTCACCATGGTCGGGCTCGGCACCGCGTCGCTGATCGGCGGCGCCGCGATCGTCGAGAGCGTGTTCACCTGGCCCGGGGTGGGGCGCTTCACGGTCGAGGCGATCAACGGCCGCGACATGCCGGTGGTCGTCGGGTTCACCCTGGTCGCGGTGGTCGCCTACGTCCTGGCGAGCCTGCTGATCGACCTGCTGTGCGCCGGGATCGACCCGCGCCTGCGGAGCCCGCGGTGACCGGCGCGGGGATCCTCACCCCGGTCGCCGAGCCGCCGGTCCGGGCGGTCGGGCGCGGGCTCGGCCGGGCGCTGCTCGCCCGGCCCGCAGCCCGGGTCGGCCTCGCCTTCGCGGTGCTGCTGGTGGCCGCCGCCGTCGCCGGGCCGTGGTTGCTGCCCGATCCGGACCTGCCCGACTACACCCGCCAGCTCGCCCCGCCGGGACCGGAGCACCTGCTCGGCACCGACCAGGCCGGCCGCGACCTGCTCGCCCGCACGGTCGCGGGCGCGCGCAGCTCGCTCGGCGCCGCGGTGCTGGTGATGGCGCTGTCCGGGGTGATCGGGCTGGTCGTCGGCACCGTCGCCGGGGCCGTCGGCGGGATCGTGGACGCTGTCGCCACCCGGATCACCGACGTGCTGCTCGGGCTGCCGACGCTGGTCCTGACCCTGGCCGTGGTCGGCGTCCTCGGCCCCGGCCACCTGAACCTGGTGCTCGCGATGGCGCTCACCAGCTGGGCCCACCTGGCCCGGATCGCGCGCAGCGTGGCCTGGGGAGCGGCGTCCCGGCCGGACGTCGTCGCCGCCCGGATGGCCGGGATCGGCCCGCTCCGCGCCGTGCTCACCCACGTCGTGCCGGGGGTGGCGGTGCAGGTGTCGGTGGCCGCCACCCTGGGACTGGGCGAGGCGGTGCTGGCGCTGGGCGCGCTGTCGTTCCTCGGGCTGGGCGCCCAGCCGCCGACCGCGGAGTGGGGCACCATGCTCGCCGCCGGCCGGGAGACCTTCGCCGCGGCGCCGTGGCATCTGATCGGCCCGGGTGCCGGGCTGGTGCTCGCCGTCGCCGCCGCGACGCTGGTCGGCGACGCGCTGCGCGACGTCACCGATCCGGAGCGACGCCGGTGAGCGCGCTCTCGGTCCGCGGGCTCACCGTGGTGCACCCGGGCTGCGACCCGGCCCGGCCCGCCCTGCACAACGTCGACCTGGACATCCCGCCGGGCGGCCGGTGGGCCGTGGTCGGGCGGTCCGGCTGCGGCAAGACGACGCTGGTCCGCACCATCCTCGGCCTGCTGCCCCCGGGCGCGATCGTCACCGGCAGCGTGCGCGTCGACGGGCGGGAGATCCTCGGGCTGCCCGAGGCGGAGCTGCGCCGGCTGCGCGGGCGGACCATCGGCTACGTCCCGCAGGACCCCTTCGCGGCCTGCGACCCGCTGCGGACGGTCGGCCATCACGTGACCTCGGCGTGGCGGTCGCACCGGATGGTGCCGCCGCCCGGCCGGGTGGCCGCCGATCTGGCCGGGGTCGGCATCGACGACGCCGCCCGCTGCGCCGCCCGGCACCCGCACACCTGGTCCGGCGGGATGCTGCAGCGCGCCACGATCGTCGCCGGGACCGCGCACGGTCCGCCGCTGACGCTGGCCGACGAGCCGACCAGCGCACTGGACGCCGAGCTCGCCGACGACGTGCTCAACCTGGTGCGCCGGTGCAGCGGGGCGCTGCTGCTGGTCAGCCACGACCTGGCGCTGGTGGCCCGGCACGCCGGTCACGTCCTGGTGCTCGACGACGGCCGGGTCGCCGAGCGCGGACCGGCCGACCGGCTGCTGTCGGCCGGCCCGGCCACGGCCGGGCCGGTGGACCGGTCGTCGGCGCGGGGGAGACCGGACGGCGCGGTCGTCGTGCGGGGCACCGGGCTGACCCGCCGCTACGGCCCGGTGACCGCGGTGCACGACGTGTCGGTGACCGTGCGGGCCGGTGAGGTGCTCGCCGTCGTCGGCCGGTCCGGTTCCGGGAAGTCGACCCTGGCCCGGCTGCTGGCCGGGATGGAACGCCCCGACGCGGGCACCGTCGAGATCCCGGGAGCCGGGCCCGGGCACGTGATGCCGGTGTTCCAGGACCCGGTCGCGTCGCTGGACCGGCGGTGGCCGCTGTGGCGGACCCTGACCGAGCCGCTGCGGGCCCGCGGGGGACGTCCCCGCCGCGCCGCCGCCCGGGCGATCGCGGCCGGGATGCTGGACCGGGTCGGGCTGGCCGGGATCGACCCGGACCGGCGACCGGCGACGCTGTCGGTCGGCCAGGCGCAGCGGGTCGCGATCGCCCGGGCGCTCGCCGCCCGGCCCGCGCTCCTGGTGGCCGACGAACCCACCGCCAGCCTGGACGTCGCGACCGCCGACGCGATCACCGCGCTGCTCCGGTCGCTCGCCGCGTCCGGGACCGCGGTCGTCGTCGTCAGCCACGACCGGGAGCGGCTCGCCGGTTACGCCGACCGGACCCTGGTGATGCGGGACGGCACAGCGGAGGAGACGGATGCCTGAGACGTCGGAACGCGCCCTGGTCCTGGTTGCCCGGCCGACCCCGTCCGGGGTGGACGGCCGGTCGCTGGCCCGGCTGGCCGCCGCGGTCGCCGGGCGGGTGCCCGGCCCGGTCCGGGTGGCGCACCTGGACCAGGAGGACCCCTCGGTGCCGGCGGTGCTCGACGCGCTCACCGCCGAGCGGGTGCCCGCGGTGCTGCTGGTACCGCTCGCGGTGCCCGCCGACCGCTACCTGACGACCTGGATCGGCCGGGCCGTCGCGCACTGGCGGGCGGGGTCCGGCCCGCCGGGCGCCTGCCCGGACGTCCGGATCGCGCCGGGCCTGACCGGGTTCGCCGCGGACGCCGTCGCCGAGCTGGCGCAGGGCGACGGGGACCCGGTCACCGCCTCGGCCGCCGGGTTCGCCAGCCCGGCGTGGTCGGTGCTCGACGTGCCGGACCGGCACCTGCTCGTCTGCCGCGGGCCGCGCTGCCTGGTGCACGGCGCCGGTGCCACGCACCGGGCGCTCAGCGACGCGGCGCGGGGCAGCTCGACGCAGGTCACCCCGTGCGGCTGCCTCGGGCCGTGCAACCTCGGTCCACTGGTGGTCGACCATCCGGACGGGACCTGGCACACCGCCGTCGATCCGGCGCGGGCCCGTGAGCTGGCGGGCCCGCGCCGTCCTCAGAGCGACGGTGACCGGGTGTCGTAGGCGTGCCGGGTCCGGAGCCGGCGCGGCCGGCCGCGCAGCACCTCGCGGAAGGTCGCGGCGGAGCCGACGACGACGGTCGCGAGCATCAGGATCTGGATCCACACAGGACTACCTCCGTACGGTTCTCCCTGCGGCGGTGCGTCCTGCAACCCGCCGATGACCAGGATCCGCCCGGCCCGCGGGGGCGGACAGAGGCAGGAAGGACAGCGGTCCACCAATTCCTGCCATGGCGTTCGGCGGCGACCGGCCCACCCGTTGGAGGGGGTCGGGCCGCGACCGGATCCGACAGGATGGCGCCGGGAAGGCCCGTGGCTCACGTCACATCGAGGGCTCGACGTCACTGCGAGGGTCGTGGAGGACCGGATGGCGAACAAGATCGACGGAAGCGCGATCGACCAGCTGCTGCAGACCGCCGTGCAGGACGGCGCGGTGCCGCACGTGGCGGCGATCGCGGCCGACCGGGACGGGATCATCTACGAGGGCGGCGCCGGCCCGCGGACGGTCGGCGAACCCGGCGACGTCGACACCGGAACCCAGTTCCGGATCATGTCGATGACCAAGATCATCGCCACCACGGTGGCGCTGCAGCAGGTGGAGCGGGGCGCGCTGGAGCTCGACGCCCCGGTCGACACCTACCTGCCCGAGTTCGCCGACCTGCAGGTGCTGGAGAGCGTCGACGGCGACACCCCGAAGCTGCGGCCGGCCGGGGCCCGGGCGACGGTGAAGAACCTCATCACCCACACCAGCGGCCTGGGCTACTGGTTCTTCAACGAGAAGCTCGCGCGCTTCGAGCAGGTCACCGGGACGCCCAACGTGCTCGGCGGCGCCGGGGCGTTCGGCGCCCCGCTGCTCGCCGACCCGGGCACCACCTTCGAGTACGGCATCAACACCGACTGGCTCGGCCGGGTCGTCGAGAAGGTCACCGGCAAGGGCCTGGACGTGCTGGTCAAGGAGGGCGTCACCGGCCCGCTCGGGATGAACGACACGATGTTCCTGCTCGACGACGGCCGCACGGCCAACGCCGTGACCGTGCACGTCCCGGCCGAGGGCGGCGGCTGGGCGTCGGCGGGGGAGCTGCTCCCGCAGGAACCGGAGTGGTGGGCGGGCGGCCACGGCCTCTACTCCACCCCGCGCGACTACATCCGGTTCGAGCGCGCCCTGCTGCGCGGCGGCGAGCTGGACGGCGAGCGGATCCTGTCCCAGGAGACGGTGGACGCCGCGTTCACCAACCAGATCGGCGACCTCGACTTCCCGGCCGAGATCCCGACCGCCGACCCGCCGATCACCGCGACCTTCGCGCCCGGCCCCGGGTTCAAGTGGGGCTACGGGCTGCTGCTCAACACCGCCGACGTCCCGGGTGCCCGCCGGGCCGGCACCGGGGCCTGGGCGGGGCTGTTCAACACCCACTTCTGGGTCGACCGCAGCACCGGCGTCTGCGCCTCGATCTACACCAACTCGCTGCCCTTCATCGAGGAGGGCGCGCTCACCCTCTACGGGAACTTCGAGGGCGCCCTCTACGCGGCCCTGCGGTAGCACCGCACGTCCCGGCCGCCCCCGGATCCCGGTCCGGGGGCGGCCGTGGTGTGTCCGGACCGTCCCGGCGCGCTTCCGGCGGACGCGTCCCGGCGCCGTTAAGGTTGCGCCGCACAGCGCCCGGCAGGACCGGGCCCGGTACGAACGGGGTGGGGAAGATGGAGTCGCGGTCGCAACCGGCCGTCCGGGGGACGGGGCAGCTCTCCCCGCGCAGGGACCCGGCGGGAGGATCGGTGCTGAGCCCGGCCCCGGTGACCGCATTCGCCAGCCGCGGGACGCTGATCGGCAACGGCCTGACCTGGATGGCGGCCTGGAGCCTGCGGCTCGCGCTGATCGCGGTCGGGTTCGTGCTCATCGGCTACGTGATCGGCAGCTTCTGGGTGGTCGCCTGGCCGGTGCTGCTGGCCATCCTGCTCACCACGGTGCTGCGCCCGCCGGCCGCCTGGCTGATCCGGCACAAGGTGCCACCGGCGTTGGCGTCGATCATCGTGCTGCTGGTCGGGATCGGCGCGATCACCGGGCTGTTCGTCGCGATCGCGCCGTCGGTCATCGGACAGTCCCAGCAGATCGTCGACGGGGTGATCGCCGGCCTGGCGCAGATCCAGGAGTGGATCTCCGGGCCGCCGCTCAACCTCGGCGAGGGCCAGGTCGGCGATCTCGTCGCCCAGGTCACCACGCAGCTGCAGCAGAGCGCCAGCGCGATCGCCGGCGGCGTGCTCACCGGCGTCTCGACGATCGCGTCCGGCCTGCTGGCGATCGTGCTCGCGCTGGTCCTGACGTTCTTCTTCGTCAAGGACGGCCCGCGCTTCCTGCCCTGGCTCACCTCGATCACCGGCCGCACCGCGGGCGGGCACCTGACCGAGGTGCTGTCCCGGATGTGGGCGGTGCTCGGCGGGTTCATCCGGGTGCAGGCGCTGGTCAGCCTGATCGACGCCGTGTTCATCGGCATCGGGCTGGTGCTGCTGAGCGTTCCGCTGGCGCTGCCGCTGGCGATCCTGACCTTCCTCGGCGGGTTCATCCCGATCGTCGGTGCGTTCGTCGCCGGCGCGCTCGCCGTGCTGATCGCCCTGGTCACCCAGGGCTTCACCACCGCGGTGCTGGTGCTGATCCTGATCATCGTGGTGCAGCAGGTCGAGGGCAACGTGCTGCAGCCCTTCCTGCAGGGGCAGAGCCTCAAGCTGCACGGCGCGGTCGTGCTGCTCGCGGTGACCGCGGGCGGCACACTCGGCGGCATCGCCGGGGCATTCCTCGCCGTGCCGGTCGCCGCCGTCGCCGCCGTGATGCTGCGCTACCTGGGGGAGCAGATCGACCGGCACGACCAGCGCTTCGCCGAGCACACCGCCGAGCACGCCGCTGGGTCCACCGACGGTGCTGCTGCGCTCGGGGCCGCCGAACGCCCCGCGTTCGGCGCTGCTGCCGAGTCCGCCGACGGGACTGCCGGTGAGTCCGCCGACGGTGCTGCTGACGGCTCTGCTGACGGGTCCGCCGAGAACGGCGCTGCTGACGGGCCTGCTGACGGGTCCGCCGCGGGCGGCTCTGCTGACGGGTCTGCCGAGGGGCCCGCCGGGGACGCGGCGGGCCGGAACGGCTCGGCCGGGGAACCGGACGACGGGGACACCGCCGGAACGGCCGGGAAGGCACGCCCGGGCACCGACGGCTGATCCGGCCGCCGGTCGGGACCCGGTCGCCGCGCGCACGGCTCCCGGCCGCGGTCGCCCGGACCGCGCCGGGCCGGCCCCGGTCAGCGCCGCCCGGGGAGCCGGTCGATCCCCAGCACCCGGTCCATCAGCCGGAACCGGTAGGTCACCCACAGCACCACGGACCAGGACGCCAGCGCCGGGAGCACCACCAGGAACACCGGCCACGCGGCCCCGGTCAACCCGAAGTACGACGACAGCGCCGGGGTGAACAGCACCCCGGCGAACACAACGGTCAGCGCGAGCACCAGCCAGGCCGGGCGCCGGTCGGTGACCGGGCGGGTCCAGGCCGCCAGGAACCGGTGCGGCGGCCGCAGGAACAGGATGAGCCCGAACGAGGCGAGGCCGATGAACGTCGACAGCCCGGTCTGGGCGCCGATGGTGGCGGCCGCCTCGGCGAAGCCGGTGTCCTCGCCGTAGGTGAGCCCGGTGTAGCTCTGGAACTCCGCCAGCACCTGGGCCGGCGTCCGGCCGCTGCTGAAGCCCTTGAGGATCTGCTGGTAGAGCGCGGTGTAGACGACGGTGCCGATCCCGGCGGTGACGACGGCGGCCGGGATGACGAACCGGCCCAGGCTGCCGAGCAGGTTCGGGTCCGGCTCGTCGGGTTTCGCCCACATGGTCAGGAAGAACGTCGGCACCCCCACCGTCAGCAGGGTCAGCCCGACCTGGGTCGGCGAGTAGGGGAAGCCGAGCCCGAGCATGGTGACGGCGAGGATGACCAGGCCCTGGGTGGCGACCCGGGACAGGAACACGTACATCGACAGCGCGATGCCGTCGATGACCCGCCTGCCCTCGGCGCGGGCCGGCAGCAGTGCCGAGAACGAGTCGTCGACCAGCACGATGTCGGCGACGTCGCGGGTGACCGGCGATCCGCTGCGCATCGCGACGCCCACGTGGGCGCCCTTCAGCGCGCGGGCGTCGTTCACGCCGTCGCCGAGCATCGCCACATAGCTGCCGCGGCGGCGCAGCGCGGCGACGATCCGCTCCTTCTGCTCGGGGGCGACGCGGCCGAACACCGACGTGCGGGCGACCAGACGCTCGAGTCCGGCGTCGTCGAGCCCGTCGAGCTCCGGCCCGGCGACCGGCTCGCCCGGTTCGAGACCGGCCTGCACGGCCAGCGCGGCCACCGTGCGCGGATCGTCCCCGGACAGCACCGCGACCCGCACCCCGTTCTCCCGGAACCGGGCGATGCTGTCGACGACCTCGGGACGCAGCTCGTCGGCCAGCGCGACCAGTGCGACCGGCTCCAGCCGGGGCAGCGACGGGCGCCCGTCGGCGGCCCGCAACCCGGCACCCGGGTCGGCGGCGCGGGCGAACAGCAGCACGCGCAGGCCGCGCCCGGTGCGGGCGGTCACCGCGTCCGCGGGCAGCGCGGTCTCCAGCTGCGGGGCCAGCGCGTCGGGCGCGCCGAGCACCCAGGCGCCGTCCTCGGTGACCTGCCCCGACCAGCGCAGCGACGAGGTGAACGCGATCTCGTCGCGCAGCTCCCACGGGCTCCCCGGGAGCGCCCCGGCCAGCGCGGCCGAGGTGAGGTTCGGATCGGAGACCGCCGCCGCGAACCGGGCCAGCGGCTGCTCCGGATCGGCCGGGCCGAGCGGTGCGAGCTCCTCGAGGCGCAGCGCCCCGGTGGTGAGCGTGCCGGTCTTGTCGGTGCACACGACGTCGACGTGGGTCACCGACTCGACGGCGTTCACCTGTTGCACCAGCGCCCCCCGCCCGGCGATCCGGGCGGCACCGCGGGTGTAGGCGACCGCGATCAGGAAGAACAGGCCGTAGGGCACCAGCCCGGACAGCACCGCGGTGATCTGGACGACCCGCAGCAGCGAGAAGCCCTCCAGGAACGCCTGCGCCAGGATCGCGCCGCTCATCAGGACGACCAGCGCCATCGTCAGGCGGACCACGAAGTCGATCCGGCGCTGCAGCGGGGTTGCGTCGGTGGTGGCGCGGCGGGCGTCCAGGGTGAGCCGGCCCGCGTAGGAGTCGGCGCCGACGCCGTCGGCCCGCTGCCGCGCCTCCCCGGCGATGCAGTGGCTGCCGGAGCGCAGCACGTCACCGACCGCCTTCGGGACCGGCTCGGACTCACCGGTCAGCAGCGACTCGTCGGCCTCCGCGTGCCCGGCCAGCACCGGCCCGTCGACGACGATCTGGTCACCCGCCCGGACCACCAGGATGTCGCCCGCGACGACGTCGGTGGCCGGGATCCGGATCTCGTCACCGTCCCGGACGACGGCGACGTCGGCCTCGTCGAGCAGCTGCAGGTTGTCGAGCTGGCGCTTCGCTCTCGCCTCCTGGACCGCGCCCACCACCGCGTTGATCAGGCCGAGGCCGACGCTGATCAGCGCGTCGTTGTACCGGCCCAGTACCAGCAGGATCGCGCCGATCGAGAACAGGATCGAGTTGTAGAACGAGAAGACGTTCGTCCGCAGGATCGAGGTGTAGCTGCGCGAGCCGCCGGTCACCGGGGAGTTGACCCGCCCGGCTCGGCGCTGCTCGGCGACCTGTGCGGCGCTGAGACCGCGCTCCTGCGACGTGCCTACCGTGCCGGTTGCCATCGACGTCCCCCGGGTGCTGTGCGACCGGCCGATCATGGCACCCGGTGCTGTGCGTGAGCTGGGAGGTGTCCTGTCGGGCCGGCCCGCCCCGCGCCGGGTCGGGGGCGGTGGCTCGACGGAGGCGGGCCGGCCCGGGCGACCCGGCCCGGAGGAGGATCGCGGGTCGCCGCACCCAGCGTCCGTCGGCCGGTGCGCCGCACCCGGGGGCGAAGGTCCCCCGCGGTCGTGCGCGACGGAACATCCAGTGCGGACGTACTGTTGTACGGGGCGAACCCGACACAGGAGGCCGTGAGATGACCGAGACCGCGATCCTGGCAGGCGGCTGCTTCTGGGGAGTGCAGGAGCTGCTCCGCAAGCGGCCGGGCGTCGTCTCCACCCGGGTCGGCTACTCCGGCGACCCGAACACGCCGAACGCGACGTACCGCCGGCACGGCGACCACGCCGAGGCCGTCGAGATCGTCTTCGACCCGGAGCAGATCAGCTACCGGGAGATCCTGGAGTTCTTCTTCCAGATCCACGACCCGTCGACGAAGGACCGGCAGGGCAACGACATCGGCCGCAGCTACCGATCGGCGATCTTCTACACCGACGACGAGCAGCGCCGGGTCGCCCTGGACACGATCGCCGACGTCGACGCCTCCGGGCTGTGGCCCGGGCGGGCGAGCACCGACGTCGAGCCGGCCGGCGACTTCTGGGAGGCCGAGCCGGAGCACCAGGACTACCTGCAGAAGTACCCGTACGGCTACACCTGCCACTTCCCGCGGCCGAACTGGGTGCTGCCGCGGCGGGCGGCGAGCACGAGCTGACGCTCCCACCACACGGCCGGGCCCCGGGGGACATCCCCCGGGGCCCGTTCCGTTCCCGGTCCCGTTGTGGTGCGCCGGATCAGTGGCCCTCGACTCAGCGGCCCTCGACGTGGCCGAGCACGACGTTCCCGGGATCGCGGACGACGCCGTCCCCGCCGACCGAGCCGATCCGGACGCCGCCGAAGTCGCGGACCTCGCCGCGCTCGTCGGCGATGCCGATCCGCACGCCGGAGTAGTCGACGACGACGGTGCCGGAGCTGGTGGATGCGGTCATGGTGTCCTCCCGGTGGCTGGTGGTGCGCTCAGCCTGCGCGCACCGGTGCCGCCCGGCCAGGGCGGAACGGCCCGGGCCGTCCGGCGCGGGCCGGAGGTCCCGCGCCGCACGGGCCGTCGGGCCGCTGTGCCGCGCCGCCGGACCGGCCACGGTGGCCGGGAACCACACGGACGGGAGCGGGCCATGAACGACGACGACGGCGGCGACGACGGCGGGCGGCGTCCGCGCGCGCGGGCCGGGAACGAGATCGCCGTCGGCTGGGACGGCTCGCCCGGCGCTCACGCGGCACTCGCACTGGTGCACCGGGTGCTGCCCGGCCGTCCCGTCGTGACCGTCACGGTCGGCGACGCACCCGGCCCGGACGATCCCAGCGTCGTGCGCCGGGTGATCGTCCCGGCCCCGCCCGCCGTGCCCGGGCGGATCGGGCGGGCGGTGGCGGTCGCGCTGGTCGAGGGCGCGGACGGCTGCGACCTGCTGGTGCTCGGGGCCCGCTCGACCGGGCGGGCCGACCTGCTCGGGAGCACGGCGTCGGCGGTCGTCGAGCACGCCGGGATCCCGGTGCTGGTCGCACCCGTCCCGCCCGGCACCGGCGGCGGTTTCGTGCCCGCCGAGACCCGCACGGCCGTCACCGACCTGCCGCACCCGCGGACCGCCCCCGGCGCCGCGCCCGGCGGCACCGGCCCGGTGGTGGTCGGCGTCGACGGGTCGGCCTCCGGCCGGGCCGCGCTGCGCTGGGCGGTGGCCGAGGCGGCCCGGACCGGGCGGACGGTCCGGGCGGTCCGGGTCTGGGACCCGGCGCCGCTGCCGGTGGACGCGCCGCTCGCCGGGCTGCGGTCCGCGGAACGGGCCGCGCTGGCCGCCGACGTGGCCGGCGGTCCGGTCGTCGCCGAGCTCCGGGAGGGCCGGTGGCCGCCGAGCTGTGCCGGGCGGCCGACGCCGCCGCGATGCTCGTCGTCGGCAGCCACGGCCGCGGACGGCTCGGCCGGATGCTGCTCGGCTCGGTCAGCGCCGCCTGCCTGCAGCACGCCCGCTGCCCGGTCGTCGTGCTGACCCCCGCCGCGGCCGGTGCGGATCCGGCCACCGACCGGCCGGCGGCCGCGGCACCGGCGGGCTGACCCGATCCGCTGTGCACCGTTTCACCAGTGATCCTCGTCCCGACCGGCTGTCGTGGCAGCGCATCGCGGGTACGTCTCGGTGCACCGGCCACCACCGTGGGTCGTGACGGACCGGCGGACCAGGAGATCCCGGCGAGGAGAAGCGATGCGTACAGCGGACGACCACGGGCGGTCCGGGGCGCGCCCGGCGCCCGGCCCGGCCGACCGGCTGCGGCGCAGCGCCGCCCGCTGGGAGGACCTGCTCTCGGTCGGTCTGGGCCTGCTGGTCGCGATCGGCCTGGTGCTGGCCTGGCTGGTCGGGACGGCGGCGTACGGGGCCGTCGCCGAGCGCGGCGCCGCGGAGCACTCGGAGCGGGCGGCGACCGAGGCGGTGGTCACCGAGCGGGCCGCGCCGATCGGCGACCTGCAGGCCGGGATGCAGGCCGTGACCGTCCGGTGGACCGCGCCGGACGGGACCGAGCGGACCGACCGGACGTCCACCCCCGGCCTGCACGAGGTCGGCGACCGGATCACCGTCTGGGTCGGCCCCGGCGGGACGCTGACCACGCCACCGGCCACCGCGGAGGACGCCGTCACGGTCGGTTTCGGCGCCGGTTTCATGACCGTCCTGCTGTGGGGGGTGCTCGTGCTGGGCGCCGGGTTCCTGGCGTTCCGCTGGACCGCGGGCCGGTTCGCCCGGGCCTGGGAGCTGGACTGGGCCGGCGTCGAACCGCAGTGGACCGGTCGCCGCGCCGGCTGACCGCCGGCGGCGGCCCGGGTGCGCCGCGCCGGCCGGGGGTTCCCGGCCCGCGAATGTCAGGCTGATTGACGCTCCGACCGGCCGCGGATAGCGTCCGCGGTTCGTGGACCCGAGCCCCCGGATCAGCGCCCCGACCGCCCGGCTCGCCAATCTCGACCTGAACCTGCTCGTCTCGCTCCGTGAGCTGCTGCGCGAGCGCAACGTCACCCGCGCCGCCGCCCGGATCGGGATCTCGCAGCCCGCCGCCAGCGCCGCGCTGTCCCGGCTGCGCAGGCACTTCGACGACGAGCTGCTCGCCCGCCGCCCCGGCGGCTACGTGCTCACCCCGCTCGCGTCCCAGCTGGTCGACCAGGTCGAGGGCGTCTGCTCGGCGGCGGAGCGGCTGTTCGACACCGGGCACCGGTTCGACCCGGCGACGGCCCGGCGCGGCTTCACCCTGCTCGTCGCCGACTACACGGTCGCCGTGCTCGGCCCGGCCCTGTCCTCGGCGCTGGCCGCCCGGGCGCCCGGGGTGGAGCTGCGCCTGCGCCTGGTGCGCGAGTCGTTCTCCGCCGACATCGGGGAGACCATCCGGCTGATCGACGGCATGATCGCCCCGCACGCGGTCCGGTTCGAGCGGCCCGAGCTGCACTCCACCGGGCTGTTCTCGGACCGCTGGGTGTGCGTCGTCGACCGCGGACACCCCAGCGCCGCGGCCGGCGAGCTCACCCTCGACGAGCTCGCCGCGATGCCGTGGGTGGTGCCGTTCGCGCCGGACCGGGGCATGTCCGCCGCCGCGCCGATGACCCGGCAGCTGAACCGGCTCGGGCTCGAACCGGACATCCGGGTCCGGGTCGAGAGCTACCTGTCGGTGCCCTACCTGGTGGCCGGCACCGACCGGGTGGCGCTGCTGCAGGAGCGGCTCGCCCGCCAGGTCGCCGACCGGCTCGGGCTGGCCGTGCTGGACTGCCCCGGCGAGCCGGGACCGATCGCCGAGCGGCTCTGGTGGCACACCGATCTCGACGCCGACCCGGCCCACCGCTGGCTCCGCGACGTCGTCGTCGAGATCGCGGCAGGCGTCGGGACGCCGCGCTGAGCAGGAACTATTCGTCCGGTCGATGATCCGCAGGCGGAAGCTCTATTTCCGGAGCCCCGCGTGCCGTGCCTAGCGTGTGAGCCATGCCTCATCCGCTGACCGACCTGCCGGTGCGCACCGTCGTCCGGGACGCCCCGGTCCGCGCCGGCGATCCGGCGGAGCACGCCGTGACCACCGACGTCTGCGTGGTCGGCTCCGGCATCGCCGGACTGTCGGCAGCCGTCGAGTCGGCCCGGCTGGGCCGGCGGGTGGTGCTGGTCGACGCCGCGCCGGTGCTCGGCGGGCAGATGGTCAACTCGCTGATCGGGCTGTTCTGCGGCGCCTTCGGGAACGCGCCGGAGCACCGCAGGCTGACCCACGGGATCCTGGACGGGATCTTCACCGACCTGGAGGCCGCGGGCGACCTGTTCTACCGGGTCGGACACACGGTGACGGTCGGCTACGACGAGGTCCGGCTCGGCCGGTGGGTGGAGGACACCGTCCGCGAGCACGGCATCCGGGTGCTCACCAACGCCACCCTCACCGGGGTCGAACGGGACGGCGACCGGCTGCAGGCCGCCCGGTTCGCGACCCGGTACGGCTCGGTCGAGGTCCGCGCGTCCGGCTTCGTCGACGCCAGCGGGGACGCCGCGCTGTGCTGGTCGGCCGGGCTGGCCTGCCGGCTGCCGGAACGCGAGATCTACGGCAGCCAGCAGCTCGTCGTCGAACACCTGGACACCGACGCCGCACCCGAGCCCGCCGAGCTCGCCGGGCGGGTCGCGGCCAAGGCCGCCGAGTACGGGCTGCGGCGCCGCGACGGCCTGGCGTTCTACTTCCCCGGGCGGGGGACCGCGGTGCTCAACATGACCCACATCGAGGCGCCGCTGGACCCGGTCGCGGCGGCCGACGCGCAGCTGGAGGGCAAGGCGCAGGCCGACCGGGTCGTCGGGTTCCTGCGGGCCGAGTTCCCGGAGGTGTTCGGCAAGGCCACGGTGCGCTCCTACGGCCTGCCCGGGCGGCGGCAGACCCGCTGGCTGGCCGCGGCCCACCAGCTGACCGTGGACGAGGTGCGGGCAGGCACCCGCTTCCCGGACTCGGTCGCCCGCACCGCCTGGCCGATCGAGCTGCACGACACCCCGGACGGCTACGTCTGGGAGACCTTCGGCCCCGACCACCTGCACTACGTGCCGCTGCGTTCGATGACCCCGCCGGACGCGTCGAACGTGCTCGCCGCGGGCCGCTGCGTCGACGGCGATGCGGCGGCGCTGTCCAGCGTGCGGGTGATGGGGCCGTGCGCGGCGATGGGGCACGCCGCCGCGCACGCGCTCGACCTGGCGGGCCCGGACGGCAGCGTGCACGACGTGGACGCCGCCGAGCTCACCGGCCGCATCCGGGAGAACGTCGACGACTGATCCGGCCCACCGTCCCACCACGAGGAGACCGGCAACGATGCCCAGTCCCAGCACGAGCGAACCCACCGCGGCAGGTGCGGCGTGATCCTCACCGACGACGAGCGCAGGATGCGTGACGGCGCGGACGGCCCGGCCGTCGCCGCGGCGATGGACCTGCTGATCCGGTACGCGGCCGCGCTGGACGCCGAGCGGCTGTGCACGGTGCGCAACGTCGCCGGGACGACCACCCAGCCGTCGCCGCTGAAGGCCCGGCTGGTCACCGAGGGTGGCTGGGACCGGGCGTTCTCGGTGATCAACCTGGACGCCGACGAGACACTGCCGATCCCGCCGATGGCGGTCCCGACCTGCCAGCTGCAGCAGGGGTTCGGGCCGGACTCGGCGGGCGTCGTGCCGTACCCGGCGGAGTTCGTCGCGCTGCAGAGCGACGCCGAGGTGTTCTACGGCGGGCGCGGCGTCTCGGTGCTCGCCACCTGCACCCCGTACCAGGTGGGGAACCTGCCGGTGCGCGGCGAGCACTGCGCGTGGATGGAGTCGTCCGCGGTGGTCTACGCGAACGCGGTGCTGGGCGCGCGCACCAACTGCGAGGGCACCGCGTCGACCGGCGCGGCGAGCCTCACCGGCCGGGTGCCCTGCTGGGGCAACCACCACGACGAGCACCGGCGCGGCACCCACCTGGTCCGGGTGGACACCCCGGTCGCGACGTTCCTGGACTGGGGCCTGCTCGGGTACTTCACCGGCGACGCGGTGCAGGAGGCCCGGCCGGTCGTCACCGGGGACCACGCGCTGCCCGACCTGACCGATCTCAAGCACTTCGGGGCGGCCGCGGCGTCGTCCGGCGGGGTGGAGATGTACCACGTACCGGGCGTCACCCCGGAGGCGCCGACCACCGGGGCCGCGTTCGGCGGTGCGGGCGTCCCGGAGCCGATCGTCTACGGCGCAGCGGAACGCCGGGCGACCTACGAGCGGCTCAACGACCAGGGCGGCAGCGAGGACGTCGACTTCGTGCTGCTCGGCTGCCCGCACGCCTCGCTGGACCAGATCCGCGACGCCGCCCGCGCGCTCGACGGCCGCCGGCTGCACCCGGGCACCGAGCTGTGGATCATGGCGCCGCGTGCGCTGGCCGCCGTCGCCGAGCGGTCCGGCTACACCGCGGTGATCGAACGCGCCGGCGGGCGGGTGCTCACCGACTCCTGCCCGGCGATGTCGCGGGCCGCGCCGGCGGGCACCCGGGTGTTCGCGACCGACTCCGCCAAGCAGGCCCACTACCTGCCCGCGATCCTCGGGATCGAGGCCTGGTTCGGCAGCACCGCCGAGTGCGTGGACGCCGCCGTCACCGGCCGCTGGCGGGGTGAGCTGCGGTGAGCGCGGCGCGGACGGTGCTGCGCGGGCGGACCGTGGTGCCCGGCGTCGTCGAGGGCGAGGCGCTGGTGTCGGCCGACACGATCTCCGGCTGGGGCGGCATCGATCCGGCGACCGGCACGATCATCGAGGCCCGGCATCCGCTGGCCGGGGTGTGCTTCACCGGCCGGATCCTGGTGTTCCCCGGGGCGAAGGGCTCCTCGGGCTGGTCGGGCTTCTTCCAGACGACCCGGCTGCTCGGCACCGGGCCGCTCGGAATGATCTTCACCGTCACCACCACGAAGGCCGCGCTCGGCGCCGTCGTCACCCGGGTCCCGGCACTCGCCGACCCGGACGGCGACCCGGTCCGGCTGCTGCACACCGGCGACCTGATCCGGCTGGACGCGACCGCCGGGACCGTCGAGCTGCTGAACCGGGCGGTCCCCGGATGACGCTCCCCACCACCCACGGAGGTACCCCGATGGCACGCACCACCACCGGCCGGCTGGCCGCCGCGCTGCTCGCCGCGGGGCTGGTGCTCGCCGGCTGCGGCGGGTCCGGCGGCGACGGCGGCGCCGACGGCCCTGATGAGATCACCTTCCTGAACATCCTGCCGATGGAGTCGCTCGGCTACGCGGCCGAGATGGTCGCCGACACGAACGGCCACTTCGCCGAGCACGGGCTGGACGTGAACTTCGAGGCCACCCAGGGCTCCGCGCCCGCCATCCAGACGCTGCTGGCCGGATCCGCCGAGATCTCCCGGATCGGCGACATCGAGACGATGGTCGCGGCGGGGGAGCGGGGTGCGCCGCTGGTCGCGATCGGCTCGGTGGTGCACCGCGGCCCGATCCGGATGATCTCCGCGGAGCGCGCGCCGGTCACCGAGGCCGCCGACTTCGCCGGGAAGCTGGTCGGCACGCCGTCCGAGGGCGGCACCAGCTCCATCACCCTGGACCTGGTCGCGGGCTCGGCCGGGATCCCGGCCGAGGACGTCCGCCGGCAGGTCGTCGGGCTCAGCCCGGGCGTCTTCGAGCTGGTGCAGGCCGGCCGGGTGGACGCCTTCATCGTCTCCCTCGACACCGCGATGGTGCTCGACGCCACCCGACCCGAGGCCGTCGTCTACGACCCGAACGACGCGATCTCCGCCGGCTCCCAGGTGTACGCGACGTCCGCCGCGATGCTGGACGACCCGGCCGAGAAGGACAAGCTGCGCCGCTACCTGGCCGCGATCGCCGACGCCACCCGCTTCATCACCGAGGACGAGGCGAACGGGTTCGCCGAGACCATGCGGCTGATCGGCTCCGCGTACCAGGTGCCCGCGCTGGCCGACCCGCAGGTGGCGACGGCCGCGCTGTCCGCCTATGTCGAGTCCTACAACGCCGGCGACGGGCCCACCGGGATCTCCCCGCAGCGCTGGCAGGCGACCTACGACGAGATCGCCGGGATCGGTCAGCTCCCGGCCGGCCTGGACCCGGCCGACTGGCTGGACGGCTCCGTCGCCGCGGCGGAGGCCACACCGTGACCACCACCGGGAGCGCTCGACCCGAGGAGGAGAGGGACATGACGCAGGAGACGGCACCACGCGCGGCGGGGGACCTCGCGTCCCGGGCGGTCGGGATCCGGGTGTCCGGAGTGGACAAGATCTACCCGACCCGCCGCGGCGAGGTGCACGCGCTGTCCGGGATCGACCTCGACGTCGGCCGCGGCGAGTTCGTGTCGCTGGTCGGCCGCTCGGGCTGCGGGAAGACGACGCTGCTGCGCATCCTGTCCGGCCTGCTGGCGCCCTCGGCCGGCACCGTCGAGGCGGGCGGCCGCCCGGCGTGGGTCGCCGGTCGCCGCGACGACGCCGTGTTCGCCGAGTTCGGCCTGGTCTTCCAGGAGGCGAACCTGTTCCCGTGGTTCACCGTCGCCGAGAACGTGGGCCTCCCGCTGAAGCTGCGCGGGGCCGGACGCGCGGCCCGGCGGGCCCGCGCGCTGGAGCTGTGCGCGACGGTCGGGCTGTCCGGGTTCGAGGACTCCTACCCACGCGAGCTCTCCGGCGGGATGCGGCAGCGGGCGGCGATCGCGCGGGCGCTGGCCTGCGACCCGTCGGTGCTGCTGATGGACGAGCCGTTCGGCGCACTGGACGCGCTGACCAGGGACCGGATGAACCTGGAGCTGCAGCAGATCCACGCGGTGTCCGGGGCGACCGTGGTGTTCGTGACGCACTCGATCCCGGAGGCGGTGTTCCTCGCCGACCGGGTGGTGCTGCTGACGCCCCGCCCCGGACGGATCCGGTCGATCGTGCCGGTGGGACTGCCCCGGCCGCGGTCGGCCGGTGTGGAGTCGCAGCCGGAGTTCGGGGAGATCGTCGCGGAGCTGCGGCGCGAGCTGGACCGGGAGGACTGAGGCGCGATGACGACGGTCGAGCGGGGTGGGCAGGTGCCGGAGCGGGGCCGGGATGCCGGTGGTGCAGGTTCAGGCGCTGCAGGTCCGGGCGCTGTGGGTCCGGAGCCGCGGGACGTGGATGGCCCGGGCGGCGCGGGTCCGGGCGCTGCCGGTTCGACTGCCGCGGTCGCCGCCGCGGGTGAGCCGGATCGTGCCGGTCCCGGTGCCGTGCGGGCGCCGCGCGGAACGGTCCCGGCCGGCCCGGATGCGGCGGGCCCGGACGGCGCGGGGCCACCGGGTGCGGCCGGCCCGGGCGCCGACGGTGGCGCGGGACCGGACGGGGAGTCGGTGTGGATGCGCCGGCTGCCGTGGGTCTCCGGGCCGCTGATGCTGGTGTTGCTGCTCGGCGGCTGGCAGTTCGCGGTGTCCGTGGTCGGCGTCTCGGAGTTCATCCTGCCCGCCCCGGCCGCGGTGGCCTCGGCACTGGTGCAGCTGTTCTCCGGCCCGGAGATCTGGGGGCACGTGGGGATCACGCTGTTCGAGGTCCTCGCCGGGTTCGGGATCGCGCTGGTCGCCGGTGTGACGGTCGGGGCGGTGCTCGGCCGCGTGGTCTGGCTGCAGCGCGCCGTCCAGCCTGCGCTGGTGGCGTTGCAGGTCGTGCCCAAGGTCGCGTTCGTGCCGATCTTCGTCATCTGGTTCGGGTTCGGCCCGACCTCGAAGATCATCATGGCCGCGCTGCTGGCGTTCTTCCCGATCATGCTCAACGTGATGCTGGGCGTCCGCTCCGTGGAGCGGGGGCACCGCGACGTGATGCGCGGTCTGGGTGCGGGCCGCTGGGCGACGTTCCGGAACCTGGAGCTGCCCTCCACGTTGCCCTACGTCTTCGCCGGCGCCGAGGTGGCGATCGTGTTCTCGGTGATCGGCGCGATCGTCGGGGAGTACCTCGGCGGTAGTGCGGGCCTGGGCTTCCTGGTCGTCTCCAGCCTGAACGCCCTGGATGCACCGCGGCTGTTCGCGGTGATCGTGTTGCTCGCGGTGCTGGGCTCGTTGCTCTACCTCGCGGTGACGACGGCCAAGCGGCTGGTCATCCCGTGGCACGAGTCGGTCTCCACCGGCGTGTGACCGCGCACCCCGCGCCGGCGCCGGCGCGGGCTACAGCCAGGCGTCGACGAAGAGCCGGACGGCCAGCCCGAGACCGGCGGCGGCGATCGCGATCCGCAGTGCCCGGGTGGGCAGCCGGCGCGCCAGCGGCGGACCGAGCCGGGCGCCCAGCAGCAGGCCCGCCGCCAGGGCCGGCACGGCCGCCCAGGCGACGTCGCCGAACACCGCGAACCCGACGGCGGCGACCGCGTTCGCAGCCCAGCTCAGGACGTTCTTCAGGCCGTTCGCCCGCAGCAGCGTGGTGCCCGGCAGCGTGGCGAGCAGCGCCAGCATCAACACCCCGGCGGCCGCGCCGAAGTAGCCGGCGTAGACCGCGACCGCGAACACCCCGGCGGCGACGCCCGGGCCGGGTTCGCGGGGCGCGGCCGGGCGCGGTGGCCGCAGCAGCAGTGCTGCCGCACCGCCGACCAGGAACGGCACGATCCGCTCGAAGCCGCCCTCCGGGGTGAGCAGCAGCAGCCCGGCCCCGGTCGCGCCGCCGAGCAGCGCCGGAACGACCCAGCGCCGGATCTGGGGCCCGGCCCCGCGCAGCTCCGGGCGCGACCCGGCGACCGAGCCCGCGCCCTGGAACAGCATGCAGACCGTGTTCGTGACGTTCGCGGTCGTCGCCGGGAGCCCGACGGCGAGCAGCGCGGGATAGGAGAACAGCGAGGCCAGCCCGGCGACCGCGCCGGTCAGGCCCGCGCCGATCCCGGCGACGAACAGCAGGAGCACCTGGGCGGCGGTCACCGGCCGGGGCGGGGGAGCGGTACGACGTCGACGATGTGTCGATCATATCGAGATGCGTCGCTACGGCCCCGGTACCCCGACCGGGTGACGAGCCGGTCGCGGCAGAGGCCACAATGAACCTGTCGGTTCGACGGGACGGAGAGCGGGATGGCGGGTCTGCGCAGGTCGGGGGCCGCGATCGCCCTGCTGGCGCTGGCCGCGGGCTGCTCCGCTCCCGCACCGAGCGCCGTCCCGAACATCGCCGCGGCTCCGCAGCCGGCGATCGCCCCGGGGGAGATCGCCGCACCGGCCGCGCCGGATCCGGCCGCGCCGGCCGGCCCGTGCACCGGCGACACACTCGACGTCTCCGCCACCCCGGTCCGCCCGGACGGCGACGCGGGCGTGCAGGAGCTGGTCTTCCGCAACACCGGTCCCGCGACCTGCGTGCTCGACGGCTATCCGGGTGTCTCCTTCGTCGCCGGCAACGAGGGGACCCCGGTCGGTGCGCGCGCCGCGATCGACGGGCCCCGTGCCCAGGTCCGCCTCGAACCCGGGCGGGCCGCCACCGCGACGCTGCGCGTCACCGCCACCGAGAGCTACCCGGCGGGCGACTGCGACCCCCGGGAGGTCCGCGGGATCCGGGTCGCGCCGCCCGGGGGGACCGGCGGCCGCTTCGTGCCGCGGCCCGGCCCGGTGTGTGCGGCCGAGCCGGATCCGCCGCAGGCCACCGTCGCGTCGGTGGTCGCGCGCTGAGTCGCCGGAGTCTCGCCCCGCGGCCGTCGCGCTGAACCCGGGCGGACCCGGCCCGGCCGGACGCACCGGCGCCGGTCAGGGCCCGCTCAGGCGACGGACCCCTGCCGGGAGCGGGCGGCCCGCAGGGCCCGCCCCCACCACACGAGCTGATCGGTGAGCACCCGCGCGGCCTCCGCGGCGGAACCGTCGTCGGTGAGGCCGCCCTCGTCGTCGAACAGGGTCCAGAAGTCGTGCAGGCTGACCGAGTCCCGTACCGGGGCACCGTGCAGCTCGACGAACACCGTCCGCAGGTGCTCGACCGCCCGGACGCCGCCGGAGCGTCCCCCGTAGCTGACGAACCCGACCGGCTTGGCGGCCCATTCGGCGTGGAAGGCGTCGATCGCGGTCTTCAGCCCCGCCGGATAGGAGTGGTTGTACTCCGGGGTGACCACGGCGAACGCGTCCGCGCCGGCCAGCCGGGCGCCCAGGCCGGGATCGGGGTCGCGATCCATCCGCGGTGCGAGATCGGACCCGAGCAGGTCCACGACGTCGACGACGACGTCGTCCCGCCCGCCGGCGGTGTCGGCGAACCAGCGGGCGACGGTGGGCCCGGCCCGGCCGGTGCGCACGCTGCCGATGACGACGGCGACCCGGACGGGATCGTCGGTGCCGGTCCCGGTGCCTGCCGTGCTGTTCGAGGTCAGGGTCATGACTGCTCCCGCAGGGATTCGGCGGGTGGGCTCTCCACCCGGCGCCGACGACGCTAGGAGCTGTAGCTCACTACAGGTCAAGGTTCGGGGCGGGGCTCAGGCCGGCGCGTGCAGGGCGAACCAGAGCTCGGCCCGCACCCCGGGGGAGTCGAGGTCGCGGCCCAGCAGTGCGCCGGCCTTCTCGATCCGGGAGCGCAGCGTGTGCCGGTGCACGCCCAGCCGGGCCGCGGCCGGATCCCACTGCCCGTGGTGGGCGAGCCACTCGCGCAGCGAGGCGACCAGGTCGCCGCGGCGCTCGGTGTCGTGCCGCACCAGCGGGGCGAGCACCGACTCGGCGAACGCGGCCGCGTCCTCCGGGATCACCAGCGCGGACAGGCCGCTGCCGGCCAGGTCGGAGAACCGGATCACCGCGCGGTCCCGGCGTTCGGCGGCGTCCAGCGCCCGCCCCGCCTCCCGCAGCGCCCGGCCGAGGTGGGTCACCGGCGCCGGATCGGAGATCCCGGCCCGCACCCCGCGGACCTGGGCGGCGAGGCTCAGCACGGGCTCCACCGCGTCCGCACCGACGATCGTGGCGACCTGCCCGTCCAGCTCGGCGTGGAACCCGACCGACGCCCGTTCGAGCGCGTCGACCAGCACGTCCAGCCGGCCCGCGGCGGGCCGCCCGCCGAGCGCGATCGCGACCAGGTCGCCGTCGGGCAGCGCGCCCCAGGTGTCGGCGAGCACCCGGTCGGCGCCGCAGTCGGGCAGCGTGGCGAGGCTGCGCAGCACCGCGGTGCGCAGCCGCTGCTCGGCCCGCCCGGCCGCGGCGGTGCGCGCGTGCGCCAGGGTCAGCACCGACACCGCCGAGCCGATCACCTGCCGGTCGACCGGGCTGAACTGCCGGTTCCGTCCGACCACGAGCACCGCCGGGCCGATCAGCCGGACCGGCTGCAGCACGACCTGCCCGTCACCGGCGGACACGGTCACGCTGGACGGGCCGGAGTGCTCGCGGACCCGGGTGATCTCGCCGGCCAGTGCGACCGCCCGCCGGGACGCCTGGCGCGGCGCGGCGTGCCGGACCCGGTCGTCGGCGTCGGAGACCAGCACCCACGCCTCCAGGCGTTCCGCGAGCCGGTCCAGCACCCGGCCGGTGCTCTCGGCGCGGTCGTCCCCGAGCGCGGCCGCGGTGAGCGCCCGCTGGGCCTCGTCGGTGCGCACCACCTCGGCGTACCGTTCGGCCGCGCGGGCCTCGGTGACCGCCCTGGTCAACGCCAGGAACGGGGTGCGCTCGGGCACCTCGATCAGCGGCAGCCCCTCGTGCTCGCAGGCCGCGGCGACCGCCGGGAGGTGCTCGTCGTGCCCCAGCCCGGTGCCGAACCCGAGCGCCGCGAGCCCGTGCGCGGCGACCCGCCGGACGTAGGCGGCCGGATCGGCGGCCGGCCCCAGGCCGGTGGTGAGCAGCAGCTCGCCGCCGTCGAGGTACGGGGTGGGATCGGACAGCTCCGACGAGTGCACCCAGGAGATACGACGATCCAGATCCGCGGCGGGACACGCGGGCCGCAGACCGAGGCTGCGGTCGGTACACAGATCCCGCAGCGTGACCGGCACGGGTCCCCCTGACATGTTGGAGTGTCGCGAACGCTGAACTAGACGATCAGGACACTACCGCGACCCGGTGTCGTGGATCACGCTGTCCGGCACGGATCGTCGTCGAAGGGAAGTTCGAGCGTGACCACTGCCGAGAGGAGCGCAGGCGGAACGAGCCTGGGCTCTGCGCCGCGTTACGTCGGGACGAGCCTGCCCCGCAAGGAGGACCCGGCACTGCTGACCGGCCGGGCGACCTGGACCGACGACATCAGCCCGCCGGGGACGCTGCACCTGGCCGTCGTCCGCAGCCCGTTCCCGCACGCGAAGATCGTGTCGATCGACACCGCCGCCGCGCGCGAGCAGGAGGGCGTCCGGGCCGTCTACACCGCCGAGGACGTCGACCACGAGTTCCTCGCCGGCATCCCCTGCGGCTGGCCGGTCACCGAGGACATCAAGATCCCCGATCACCGCCCGCTGGCCCGCGAGGAGGTCAACCACGTCGGCGACGGCGTCGCCGTGGTCCTCGCCTCCAGCGCGCGCGCCGCCCGGGACGCCGCCGACCTGGTCGAGGTCGAGTACGACGAGCTGCCCGCCGTCGTCGACATGGCCGACGCGCTGGCCGACGACGCCCCGCTGGTGCACACCGAGCTGGGCACCAACCACTGCTACACCTGGCCGCTCGCCACCGGCGACGTCGACGCCGCGTTCGCCGAGGCCGACGTCGTGGTCTCCGGGCGGTACCTGCAGCAGCGGGTGATCGCCTCGCCGATGGAGCCGCGCGCCGTGGTCTGCGTGCCGGACCAGGTCGGCGGCGGGTTCACCGTCTACACCGCCACCCAGGTCCCGCACTTCGTCCGCGACATCCTGGCCGCGGTCACCGGGATCGCCGACACCAAGATCCGGGTGATCGCCCCGGACGTCGGCGGCGGCTTCGGCGCCAAGCTCAACGTCTACGCCGAGGAGTTCCTCGCGCTCGTCCTCGCCCGCAAGCTCGGCGCGCCGGTCAAGTGGACCGAGACCCGCTCCGAGCACCACCAGGCCACCACGCACGGCCGCGGGCAGATCCAGGACATCTCGGTCGCCGCCACCTCCGACGGCAAGATCCTCGGGATGAAGATCGAGCTGCTCGCCGACATGGGCGCCTACCTGCAGCTCCTCACCCCGGGCATCGCCGTGTTCGGCGCCTTCACCTTCTGCGGGCTCTACGACTTCGGCAGCTACTCCTTCACCTGCCGCGGCGTGTTCACCAACCTCACCCCGACCGACGCCTACCGCGGCGCCGGCCGCTCCGAGGCCGCCTACGGCCACGAGCGGATCATGGACGACCTGGCCCGCGAGCTGGGCATGGACGCCGCCGAGGTGCGGCTGCGCAACCTGCACCCCAAGTTCGACGAGCCGCGCACCGTCCCGTCCGGCGTCCAGTACGACTCCGGCGACTACGAGACCTGCATGCGCAAGGCGATGGAGCTCGTCGACTACGAGAAGCTGCGCGAGGAGCAGCGGACCCGGCGCGAGTCCGGCGACGCCGTGCAGATCGGCATCGGCTTCGGCAACTTCACCGAGTCCGGCGGCCTGTCGCCGTCCAAGGTGGCGGCCGGGGTGCGGCTGCAGTCCGGCGGCTGGGAGCAGGCCACCGTCCGGATGACGACCAGCGGCAAGGTCGAGGTCGTCACCGGCACCTCGCCGCACGGGCAGGGCCACGAGACCGCCTGGTCGCAGATCGTCGCCGACCAGCTCGGCGTGCACCCCGACGACGTCGAGGTGCTGCACGGCGACACCCTGATCGCGCCGTTCGGGCGCGACACCTACGGCTCGCGCAGCCTCGCCGTCGGCGGCACCGCCGTGCACCTGGCCGCCGGGAAGGTGCTGGACAAGGCGATGCTGATCGCCGCGCACCTGCTGGAGGCCGATGAGAAGGACCTCGAGTTCGAGGCCGGCCGGTTCCAGGTCGCCGGCACCGCCGGCCCGTCGGTGACCATCCAGGAGGTCGCCGGGGCCGCCTCGCTGGCCGCGAACCTGCCCGACGGCATGGAGCCCAACCTGACCGCCGACTCGGCGTTCGACCCGCCGAACTTCACCTGGCCGTTCGGCACGCACGTCTGCGTGACCGAGGTCGACACCGAGACCGGCTTCACCCGGATCCGCCGCTACGTCGCCGTCGACGACTGCGGCGTCGTGGTGAACCCGACGATCGTCGAGGGCCAGCTGCACGGCGGCATCGCCCAGGGCATCGGCCAGGCGCTCTACGAGCACGCCACGTTCGACGACGCCGGCAACCCGACCGCGGGCAACCTGGCGTCCTACACCGTGCCCGCGGCGACCGACCTGCCGCACTTCGAGCTGGAGCAGACCGTCACGCCGTCGCCGACGAACCCGATGGGGGTCAAGGGGATCGGCGAGTCCGGCGCGATCGGCTCGTCCCCGGCGGTGGTGAACGCGGTGATCGACGCCGTCGCGCACCTCGGGGTCACCCACGTCGACATGCCCGCGACGCCGCAGGCCGTCTGGCGGGCGATCAAGCAGGCGAGCGAGCAGACTGCCTGAACCCGTAAGGAGGAGGCCGGACATGGTGGCCATCAACTGCGACATGGGCGAGTCGTTCTCGATCTACCACTGCGGCGACGACGAGGGGCTGATGCCCTACGTGACCGTCGCCAACGTGGCGTGCGGGTTCCACGCGTCCGATCCCCGGGTGATGACCCGGACCGTGAAGCTCGCCAAGCGGCACGGGGTCAGGGTCGGCGCGCACCCGTCACTGCCCGACCGCGAGGGCTTCGGCCGGCGTGAGATGAAGATGGACCGGGAGGAGCTGACCGCCGCCGTCGTGTACCAGATCGGCGCGCTGTCGGGCTTCCTGCGTGCCGAGGGCATGGACCTCAACCACGTGAAGGTGCACGGGTCGCTCTACGGGATGTCCTCCCGTGACCCGGAGGTGGCGCAGGCGATCGCGGACGCCGCGGACGTCTTCGGCGCACCCCTGATGGGGATGGTCGGCACCGTGCACGAGCAGGTGTGGGGCGACCGCGCCGCCGGGTTCATCGCCGAGTACTACGCCGATCTCGACTACCGCGACGACGGCTCGCTGATCATCACCCGGGAGCACCAGGCGTTCGACCCGGTGCGGTCCGCGGAGCGCGCGCTGCGCGCGGTCACCGAGGGGAAGGCGACCTCGGAGAACGGCAAGGAGCTCACCGTGCGCGCCGACTCGGTGTGCGTGCACTCCGACACCCCGAACGCGGTGGAGCTGGCCGAGGCCGTCCACGCCGCGCTGAAATCCCACCTGAACTGAGGAGTTCGTACGTGCCCCGTCATGAGGTCGTCTCCCCGATCCCCGGCGTCTTCTACCGCCGTCCCGACCCGGACAGCCCGCCGTTCGCCGAGGACGGCAGCACCGTCACCGACGACCAGGCCGTCGGCCTGGTCGAGGTCATGAAGTCGTTCCACCAGATCCCGGCCGGCGTGTCCGGCACGCTCGTCGAGTTCCTGGTCGGCGACGAGGACGAGGTGGACGCCGGCCAGCCGGTGGCGGTCGTCGAGATCGGCTGAGGGGTCCCGGATGAGAAAGCTGCTCGTCGCCAACCGCGGCGAGATCGCCGTCCGCATCATCAGAGCCGCCCGCGACCTGGGGATATCCACGGTCGCGGTGGCCTCGAAGGCGGACGGCGACGCGCTGCACACCCGGCTGGCCGACACCTCGGTCGAGATCGGCCCGTCGCCGGCGTCGAAGTCCTACCTGGTCACCGACGCCATCCTGGCCGCGGCGAAGGAGACCGGGGCGGACGCCGTGCACCCCGGCTACGGCTTCCTGTCCGAGCGGGCGTCGTTCGCGACGGCCGTCGCCGACGCCGGGCTGACCTTCGTCGGCCCGGCCGGCTCGGTGATCGAGCGGATGGGCGACAAGGTCGCCGCCCGCGAGGTCGCCCGGGCCGCCGGGGTCCCGACGGTGCCCGGCACCCCCGGCGGCGTCGCCGACGCCGACGCGGCGGTCGAGGCGGCCCGCGAGACCGGCTACCCGGTGATGCTCAAGGCCGCCGCCGGCGGCGGCGGGCGCGGCATCCGGGTGGTGCAGGACGAGGCCGGCCTGCGCAGCGCGTTCGGGCAGGCGTCCACCGAGGCCCAGAAGGCGTTCGGCGACGGCACCATGTACCTGGAGCGGTTCGTCGAGCGCGCCCGGCACGTCGAGGTCCAGGTGCTCGGCGACGGCTCCGACGCGGTGCACCTGTTCGAGCGGGAGTGCTCGCTGCAGCGGCGCCGGCAGAAGGTCGTCGAGGAGGCGGTGTCCCCGGGCATCTCCGCGGCCACCCGGGAAGCCATGACGACCGCCGCGGTCGACCTGTGCCGGGAGGTCGGCTACACCTCGGCGGGCACCGTCGAGTTCCTGGTCGACGACACGACGGGGGAGTTCTTCTTCATCGAGATGAACACCCGGATCCAGGTCGAGCACCCGACGACCGAGCTGGTCACCGGGATCGACCTGGTCGCCGAGCAGCTGCGGATCGCCGCCGGCGAGCCGCTGCGGTTCAGCCAGGACCGGATCGAGCGGCGCGGGCACGCCATCGAGTACCGGGTCAACGCCGAGGACCCCACCAAGGACTTCATGCCCCAGCCCGGCCCGGTCGGCCGGATCACCCTGCCCGCCGGGCCGTGGGTGCGCTGCGACACCTGGCTCGAACCCGACGCGGCCGTCCCGCCCTACTACGACTCGCTGCTGGCCAAGGTCGTCGTGTGGGGCATCGACCGCGACGAGGCGCTGGCCCGGTCCCGCCGCGCGCTGGACGAGTTCACCGTCGCCGGCATCCCGACCACCGTCGGGCTGCTCCGCGAGCTCGTCGACGAGCCGTGGGTCGGCGCGGCCGACTTCCACACCGGGACCCTCGAACAGTGGCTGGCCGAACGGAAGGAGACCTGATGAGCGCCCGCTACAGCTGGGGCGGCGACGAGTTCGTGTTCGTCGAGCTGGCCGAGGAGATGAGCCTGCAGGCCAACTTCAAGGCCGTCGCGATCACCAACCTGCTGCAGGAGGAACGGCCGGACGGTATCCTGGAGATCTGCCCGGCGAACGCGTCCTACCAGGTGCGCTACGACCCCGACGTGCTGGAGCCGCACGGGTTCCTGACCCACCTCAAGGAGCTCGAGGCGCGGGTCGGCGACGCGCTGGGCGTCACCCTGAACTGCCGGGTCGTCGAGATCCCGGTGCTCTACCAGGACCCGTGGACCACCGAGACGCTGCTGCGCTTCCGGGACCGCCACCAGGACCCGGACGCCACCGACATCGAGTACGCGGCCCGCATCAACGGCTACGCCGGCGTCGACGAGTTCATCGCCGCGCACTCCGGCTCCCCGTGGTTCACCTCGATGGTCGGGTTCGTCGCCGGGCTGCCGTTCAAGTACCAGATGGTGCCCCGCGAGCGGCAGATCGTCGTCCCCAAGTACCTGCGGCCGCGCACCGACACCCCGAAGCAGACCGTCGGTTACGGCGGCTGCTTCTCCTGCATCTACTCGGTGCGCGGGGCGGGCGGCTACCAGATGTTCGGCATCACCCCGGCCCCGATCTACGACCCGCGCCAGACCAAGCCGGACTTCACCGAGCACAAGGTGTTCATGCGGCCCGGTGACATGGTCAAGTTCCGGCCGATCGACCGGGACGAGTACGACGACGCCGAGGCGAAGGCCGAGGCGGGGGAGTACCGCATCACCACCCGGCCGGTCGAGTTCGACCTGCAGCCGTTCCTGGACGACCCGGACGGCTACAACAAGCGCCTGCTGGAGGTCCTGACGTGAGCGCGACGACGTCGATCGAGGTCCGCAAGCCCGGCCTGTCCACCACGGTGCAGGACGGCGGCCGGTCGGGCTACTACCACCTGGGCATCCCGCCGTCGGGCGCGCTGGACCAGTACTCGCTCGCCGCGGCGAACGCGCTGGTCGGCAACTCGCCCGACGACGCCGTGCTCGAGATCGTCTACATGGGCCCGGAGCTGCGCTTCACCGGACCGGCCGTGGTCGCCGTGACCGGTGCGGCGATCGCGCCGCGGGTGAACGGGGAGGCCCGGCCGCAGTGGGAGTCGTTCGCCGTCGCCGAGGGCGACGTGCTCGACTTCGACTACCTCAAGTCCGGTGCGCGGGCCTACCTGGCCGTGTCCGGCGGCCTGGACACCCGGGTCGACCTGGGCAGCCACTCCACCTACGTGATCGGCTCGCTGGGCGGGGTGGACGGCCGCCCGATCGCCGAGGGCGACGTGCTGCCGATCGGCTCCGGCGGGTCCGGGCGGGCCGGCCTGGTGGTGCCCGAGGACCTGCGGACGTCGACGTCCAAGGACGTCGAGGTGCGCGTCGTGATGGGCCTCTACGACCACCGGCTCACCGACGCCGGCCGGGCCACCTTCCTGGACACCACCTGGACGCTGACCCCGGTCGCCGACCGGATGGGCTTCCGCTACGCCGGTGGGCAGCTGGAGACGGTCGACCGGGAGCCGCCGTTCGGGGCCGGGCAGGACCCGTCGAACATCGTGGACTCGCCGTACCCGATCGGCTCCATCCAGGTGCCGGGCGGCGTGGAGCCGATCATCCTGCACCGCGACGCGGTGTCCGGCGGCGGCTACATGATGGTGGCGACAGTGATCTCCGGGGATCTCGACGTGGTCGCCCAGTCGGCGCCGCGGACCCGCACCCGGTTCGTCGAGGTCGACCTGGAGACCGCGCTGGGGCTGCGCGCCGAGCGGAAGGACCGCCTCGCCCGGCTGTACGCGGCGCTGACCTGACGGCCCCGGTTCCGCCGGACCGAGGTATGTGACTCACCCGTCCGGGGTGGCCGAACGCGATCATCTGGTCCAGACTCGACGCTCGGTCGTACCGGAACATCGCGGGGAGGCGGTCGGCGCACCATGGGCAGGCACCGGAGCACGGCGGGCACGAGCCTGGCCCGGAGGATCCTCGCGGTCGCGATCCCCGCGATCGGCGCGGTCGCGCTCGCCGCGGCCGTGGTGCTCGGGTCCGGGCCGGACCGGCCCGCCGACCGTGCCCCGGAGCCGGACACGTCCGCGCCCGAGCCGGGCACGACCGCAGGCACCCCCGACGGGATCCCGGCCGCGCCCGACGCCACGGGTGCACCGGGTCCCGCGCTCGCCGCCGGGGAGGCGGCCGGCGCCGCCGCGACCGCGCCGGCCGCCGTGGGCCGGGGCGCCGGGGGATCCGCAGCGGGTCCGGCCGGCTCGGGTACCGCCGGCTCGGGTACCGCCGGCTCGGGTTCTGCGGACGCGGGCGCCGGGGGATCCGGCGGGTCGGGATCCGGCTCGGGTACTGCCGGTGCCGGTGCCGGTGCCGGTGCCGGTGCCGGTCCGGCCGGCACCGGTCCCGCGGGTCCGGCTGCCGCGGGCTCTGCGGGCTCCGGTGGCCAGGGTTCTCCCGGTACCGGCCCGGCTGCCGCGGGCGCTGCCGGTGCGGGCTCAGCCGGTGCGGGCACTGCCGGTACTGGCCCTGCCGGGACTGGCCCTGCCGGCCCGGGTGCGGGCCCCGCCGCACCGGGCCGCGACCGCACACCCCCGCCGGCGCCGCAGCCCCGGACCGAACCCGCCCCGGTCGTCCCGCAGCAGCGCTCGGCCGACCCGGCACCATCGCGCAGCGCCACCCCACCCGGCAGCGCACCCCGTCAGCGCGCCGACCGCCCCGGCCGGGACACCCGCGACGAGGTCCGGCAGAAGGTTCGCGGCGCGGGCGAGAGCGGCGCCCTGCTCCGGCTCCGGCTGAAGCTGCAGGAGTCCGCGGAGCTCGACGTGCGGGTCCCCGGCCCGGCGCTCTCGCTGATCCCGGACTGACCCCCGGCCGGGCAGCGCACCCACCCGTTCGGCGCATGACCGCGGCGCACCCCGCCCGTCATCGTGATCAGCATGATTGGTCCGATCGGCCGTACTGATTGCTCCTGATGGCGCCACGCCATCGCCTGCCCGAGTCCCACGGCGCCGCTCCCCGGGCCGGGCACACCCGGCCGCGCCGCGGCCCGGGCCGTCCCGGACCGTGGCGGACGGTCCTGTACGGCGGGATCCCGCTGCTGCTGGTGACGGTCGCCGTCGTCGCGAGCCTGCTCACCGGCCGCGCCGCACCGGCCGACGAGCGGATCGGGGACAGCGTGCCGATCCCGACGTTCGCCGACCGGCCCCCGGCCGTCGCGGACGGCCCGGAGCCGACACCGGGCCCGTCCCGGACGGCCCCGCCCCGCACCACGGCCCCGCGCGGCGCGGTGCCCGGCGAGGCGATCCTGGCCGGCGATCCGGCCGCCCGCGCCGCGGGCGACGCCGTCCGCGCGGTCACCGTGCGGGCCGCCGCCGAGGAGCGTGCGGCGGAGCAGGCCCGCCAGGAACGGGAACGGGCCGCGCAGCAGCGCCGGGCCGCCGAGGAGGAGCTCCGCCGGGAACGGGCCCGGACCGCGGCGGAGCCACCCCCACCCGCCGGACCGGCCCCGGCCGAGCCCGATCCGCCCGTCCCCACCGAGCCCGAGCCGGCACCGCCCGCCCCGGCCGGGCCCGAACCGGCGGAGCCGCCCGGCCCGGGCTCCGACCGGCTCGCGCCGACCGGCGACGGCCCCGCGAACCCGCCGGGGGAGCAGCCCGGGGCCACCGGAGAGTGACCAGCCATCCGGGCGGTCGCGGTCCGGCCGCGCGCCCGCCATCATCGACGGATCCGTTGAGCTGTTCGGACCAGCCGGAGGGACGCTGATGGGCGGACGTCACCGCGCGCGGCGGGTACGCCGCGCCCCGACCCGCCGCGCGCTGCTCGAGGCGCTGCCGGTCGTCGTCGCGGCGGCCGCGGCGGTGGTCGCCCTGGTCACGGTGGTCGTCGGCGGCGGGCTGCTCACCGGTGTCGGCGCCCCCGCGCTCACCCAGGGGGCAGGCGTCGGGGGCCCGGCCGTGCTGGTCCCGCGTGCGGCACCGGTGCTGCACCTCCCCGCCACCGACGCGGTCGCCACGGCCGCCGGTGACGCGGTGCGTGCCGCGGCCCGGCAGGACAGCCGCGGGCCCGCCGCGGCCGCCGGCTGCGACCTCGACGGCCCACCCCGGTTCGACGACCCGGCCGATCCGCACCGGATCACCAACCGCGACTGCGGCTACCTCGACGAGCAGGGCCGGGAGCGCTCGCACGATCCGTGGATCGACGCTCAGCTCCTCGACGCCACCGGAAACTGAACCGGAGCCGACCCGGTGTTTCGCCCCGGACCGTTCGGGATACGGAGTCGGGGACGGGAGGCGATCACGATGACCGGACGGCATCGAACACCCACCACACCGGGCCACCGCGCCCTGCTCGGCACGGTCCCGCTGCTCGGCGGAGCCGGCGTCGCCGCAGGTCTGCTGGCCGGTGCCGCACCGGGGGACAGCCCGGCGCCCGCCCCGGCCGCGGCGACCCTGCCGGTGGCCGAGGCCGAGATCGAGCCCGCCGCGGGACCGCCCGGCACGGCCGCGGCACCGGTCACCGGGACCGGCACCGCGGGCCCCGGCGCCCTCCCGGGCCGCGGCGAGCTGCTGATGGACGCGGTGGGGGGCGCCCGCGATGCGACGCAGGCCCGGCAGTCGATGGACGCGCAGGCCGCCGCCGAGGTGAGCACCGTGGCCGAACAGCTGCGCGCCCAGGCCGAGGAGCGGGCCGCCCAGGCCCGCGCCGCCGGTGACGCCGAGTTCGCCGCCTACCACGAGGCGCAGGCCGAGCAGCAGCGGTCGGCCGGCTCGTCCCGGCCGGTCGTCCCGGCACCGCTGGACGCCGACCGCACCGGCGATCCCGTCGCGGACCCGGGTGCCACCTGCACGTCGTCGGACCTGCTGCGGCTCGGGCCGGTCGCGCTGGCCGGGCCGGACGATCCGGACTGCGAGCTGGACCCGTGGGTCGCCGGTCAGGTCGAGGACAGCCTGGACCGGATGCGCTGAGGCGCTACTCCAGCACGGTCAGCCCGAGCGCGGCGCAGATCGCCGCGGCCTGACCGGGCGAGACGACCGCGCCGCGCAGCTCCCGCGGGGTGTCCGGGGTGATCTCGCCCAGGTCGCTGGTGCGCAGGTCGGCCTGGTCCAGCCGGGCCGCCCGCAGCACGGTCCCGCGCAGCCGGCACCGGTCGAAGACCACCGTCCGCAGGTCGGCACCGGACAGATCGGCCTCGGACAGGTCGCACCCGCTGACCCGCAGCCCGCGCAGCGCGAGATCGCCGAGATCGGCGATCTGCAGGTTGCACCCGGACAGCACGAACGACGCGGCGAGCCCGCGCACGCCGCGCAGCACGGCACCGATCATCCGGCACCCCTCGAAGCGGGTGTCCCCGAGCAGCGCGCCGGCGAACCGCGCGCCCGACAGGTCCACCCCGTCCAGCACGGCGTCGGTCAGGTCCGCCTCCCGCAGGTCGGCCCCGGCCAGCGAGGTCCCCGAGATCCGGGCCCGGTCCAATCGCGCACCGCGCAGGTCCGCCCCGGCCAGCGAGCCGCCGCGCAGCTGCAGCCCGGCCAGGTCGACCTCCCGCAGATCGCCCTCCGGCAGGTCGGGATCGTGCACCGGCTCCCCGGACCGGACGGCGGCGATGAGTGTCTCGGCGGTCGTCACCCCGGCAGCCTGGCACGGCCCACCGACCGGTCCGGCGCTCAGGTCGCCGGTGGCGCGTCCGGCCCGACCGGGAAGCAGCGGACCGGCTGGGCGTTCGCCGGGTCGAGCGCGTTGGTGATGTGCTGCAGGGTGACCGGGTCGAACGCGACCGCGACGTGCTCGGCCAGGTTCGCCGGGCAGCCCTCCTGCAGCACGATGTTCGTCGCGCCGTCCATCAGCCCGGAGGTGTACGGGACGACCAGCTCGTCGTACCGGGTCAGGATCATCGTGTAGGTGACGCCGTCCACCCGCGGCCCGCCACCGGAGTTCAGCTCGGTCAGGAAGTCCGATCCGCGCAGGAACTGCCGGCACGAGGCGCACAGCGGATCCAGCACCAGCCCGATCGCCGGGCCGAGCCCGAGCTGCTGCCCGGTGCGGTTGAGGAACGCCAGCCCGGCGGTGTTCGTGCCGTCCCACAGCGGGGTGAGACCGACGTAGCGGTCGACGACCTCGGCCCCGCCGAGGAACTTCACCCAGTGGTTCGGCATCAGCGAGCCCTCGGAGTGGCCGACGACGTCGACCTTCTCCGCGCCGGTCGCGTCCAGCACCCGGTCGACGAACCCGGCCAGCTCCCGCGCGCTGTCCTCCATCGGCGCCAGCCCACCGACCTGGGTCAGCGGCGGCGGGGCCAGCGGATTGCGGCCGTAGGTCAGCGAGAACACGCAGTGCCCGCGCGCGGCGAGCTGCGGGGCGACGTAGGCCCAGTTGTTCGCCTGGTTCGCCGACAGCCCGTGCACCAGCACCACCGGGTTCGGGTGCTCCGCGGTCGGCGTGCAGGTCCAGTCGTTGGAGCCCGGCGGCGGCGGATCGATCAGGTCCGTCAGCGGGTCGGTCAGCCGGCCGGGAAGCTGTGCGGGCACCGCCGGGGCGGCCTGCGCGGGGGTCACCATCGCCGTGCCGACCACCAGGGTCGCCAGCGCGATCGACGCGATCGCACCCCATCGCCGCCGGTTCATCGCTGCCGCCTCCTCGCGTCCGTGTTACCGGTGGGTACAACGACCGGTGACGGGAAGGGATGCGCGCTGCTCCGGACGGGTGGCCGGATACGACACCCGCGGCACCGGCCACACCCGGCGTGGCTGGGTTACGCTGTGCCGGTGACGTCCTCCACCGCGCCCGCGGTCCGGGCCCCGACCTGGGCGGAAGCCGTGCGGTACGCGGCGGGCAGCATGGCGGTCGACGGGCTGGAGATCGACCGGGACGGGCAGGCCCTGCTCGACGCGGTCGCCCGCGAGGAGCTGACCGTCGACGAGGCGGTCGGGCAGGTGCTCGCCCGCTACCGGTGAGCCTCGATCCGTACCTCGATCTCGAACACGGCGTCCTCCGCAACCGGCTCGGCATCACCGACGCGGCCGAGCTCGCCGCGGTCGAACGGCGCCTCTCGGCCCTGCGCATCGCCGGGATCGAACGCTCCCCGGTGCCCGGCGGCTACGACCTGGCGCATCTGCAGCACGTGCACTGGCGGATCTTCTCCGACGTCTACCCCTGGGCCGGCACCCTCCGCACGGTCACCCTGGCCCGCAGCGGCCGCCCGTTCTGCGCGCCGGAGCTGATCCGCCACACCGCCGACGGGATCTTCGCCCGGCTCGCCGCCGGGGGCCCCTGGCGCGGCCGGGACCGCGCCGCGGTGCTCGACGGTCTCACCACCCTGCTCGCCGAGCTGAACGACCTGCACCCGTTCCGCGAGGGCAACGGCCGCGCCCAGCGGACCTTCCTGGGGCAGCTCGCCCGGGAGGCCGGCCGGCCGCTGTCCTGGGACGGCCAGGACACGGTCACCGCCGCGGCCGCCGCCCGGGCCGCCGCGGCCGGGGACCGGGCACCGCTGCGCGCACTGCTCGACCGCGCTCTCGCGCCCTGAGCTCACCGCCGGTCCGGCTCGAACACCCCGTCCCGCAGCTCCGGCACCGCGGTCCCGGCGTCCAGCTCCGCGGCCACCTCGACGTCGTCGCCGAACCCGATGGCGGCCAGCTCCCGCCCGCTCGCGCAGCCGGGCAGCATCCCGGCCGGGTCGGCGAGCACCGGCCCGGCCGCGGCGGCCGCCGCGGCCGCCTCGGGGGAGCGGCCGTCGGCGGGCAGCGCCGCGATCAGCGCCCCCGCGCCCCACAGGTCCTCCACGGCCGGGCGCAGCGACCCGTCCGGCCACCGCTCGCCCGCGGCGACCACGGTGATCCGCAGGCCGCGCTCCAGCAGCGGGCGGATCCGGTCCGCGGCGGCCGCCCGGTTCCGCAGCGACACCCCGAGCACCGGCCCGCGCGCCGCGGCGGCGATCGCGGAACCGTTGGGCGAGGGCAGCACCAGCCGCTGCAGCCCGGCCGCGGCCCGGACGGTGCCGGGGGACAGGCTGACCTCGCCCGGCCCGGCCGCCGAGCGCGGGACGGCCAGGGTCGCCCGGTGCGCCCGCGCGAGATCCGCCGCGCGCCCGTCGCACCACCGGCACGGGACGACCGGCACGCCGCGGTCCGCCGCGACCGACAGCGTCGTGCTGAAGCTCAGCACGTCGACGGCCACCAGCAGGTCGCCGGCGGTGGCGGCGGCGCCGACCGGTCCCCAGTCGAACCGGATCCGGTGGCCGTCCTGGCCGTGCACGCCGGACATCGCTGGTCCCCCCGACGGAGTGGTGCGTACCGGCGCCCGGACGCGACGATCTGGACCCTATCGGAACGAAACGCTCGTCCCGGACGCTGTCGCGATGGGCAACGACCAGACCTTCGTCAAGGCGCTGGGCCGGGCGGACGTGCTCGCCGTCGGCTTCGGCGCGATGATCGGCTTCGGCTGGGTCGTACTGGCCGGCGAGTGGGTGAGCGGTGCCGGGACCGCGGGTGCCGCGCTCGCCTTCGTGCTCGGCGGGTCGGTGATGGCCGTCGTCGGACTCACCTACGCCGAGCTGGTGTCGGCGCTGCCGAAGGCCGGCGGCGAGCACCACTACGTGCTGCGCGCGCTGGGATCGCGCTGGGCGTTCGTCGCGTCCTGGGCGATGGTGCTCGGCTACCTGTCGGTCGTCGCGTTCGAGGCCGTCGCGCTGCCCGAGACGGCGCTGTACCTGTTCCCCGATCTCAACGCCGGCCTGCTGTGGACGGTCGCCGGCTACGACGTGTACGCCACCTGGGCGCTGGTCGGGATCGTCGGCGCCGTCGTCACCACCTGGCTGAACTACGTGGGGATCCGGCCGGCCGCCGTCGCCCAGACGATCGCGGTCGCGTTCCTGGTGGGCGTCGGGATCGTGATGCTGACCGGCACCGTCGTCGGCGGCAGCGCCGCGACCGCGGAGCCCTGGCTCACCGGCGGGTTCGCCGGCATCCTCGGGGTGCTGGTGGCGGTGCCGTTCCTGTTCGTCGGCTTCGACGTCATCCCGCAGTCCGCCGAGGAGATCGACCTGCCCGAGCGGCACATCGGACGGCTGCTGGTGGTGTCGGTGCTGATGGCGATCGCGTTCTACGTGGTCATCGTGGTCGGGACCGGGTTCGCACTCGGCGACGACGCGCTGGGCGGCTCCCAGCTCGCCGCCGCCGACGCCATGGGTGTCCTGTGGGGGCATCCGGCGTTCGGGACGCTGCTCGTGCTCGGCGGCATCGCCGGCATCCTGACCAGCTGGAACGCCTTCCTGATCGGGGCGAGCAGGCTGGTCTACGCGATGGCGGCGTCCGGCATGCTGCCGCGCTGGTTCGCGTTCGTGCACCCGCGGTTCCGCACGCCGACGCACGCGATCCTGTTCATCGGCGGGCTGTCGGTGCTCGCGCCGCTGTTCGGCGACAACATGCTGACCTGGCTGGTGAACGCGGGCGGCCTCACCATCACGATGGGCTTCACCATGGTCGCGGTGACCTTCCTGGTGCTGCGCCGCCGCGAGCCCGGGCTGGTGCGGCCGTTCCGGGTGCGCGGCGGCCCGGTGATCGGGACGACCGCCGCCGTGGCGAGCCTGGTGCTGCTGTCGCTCTACCTGCCCGGGATGCCGGCCGCGCTCGGCCTGCCGGAGTGGACGATCGTCGGCACCTGGTGGCTCGCCGGGCTCTACTTCCTGACCCGCTTCCCGGAGACCGGCCCCGGCCCCGACGCCGAGAGCCGCCTCGTCGCCGCGACCGGCCGCTGAGCCGCCACCGCCCCGCGCGGCCGCCGTCCGCACGGGATCGCGGCGTCCGCACGGGATCCGATCCCGTGCGAACCGGACGAACCCGTGCGAACCCGGGTGAAGCGCCGCGCCCCCGATGTGACCTTCGGCGGGTGGGGTGCGACCGCGGGCCGGTGGGGCCACCATTCCGCTATGGCCGTTGACACCCCCACCGGCGTCCGCTCGCCCGGCACCACCCCCGCCGACGCGACCACCGCCCCCGTCACCGTCTCGTTCACCCGCCGCGCCGATCCCGGGCACGCCACCGAGATGGTCGCCTGGATCCGCTCCGGGCTGCTGCTGGCCGAGGGCTTCCCCGGATTCCTCGGCGGCGGCTGGGTCCGCACCCGCGGCGGGTCCGACGAGTGGCACATGCTCGCCCGCTTCGACTCCCCGGACTCGCTGGCCGGCTGGGAGGCCAGCCCGGAACGCCGCTGGTGGCTGGGCTCCGCGCAGGGCCTCGCCGAGATGACCCGCGCCGAGCGCCGCACCGGCATCGAGGGCTGGTTCGACGCCCCCGAGCAGGTCGAGGCCGTCGGCCCGGTGCAGGCCGGCCCGCCGCGCTGGAAGCAGGCGACCACCATCTGGCTGGCGTTCTTCCCGCTGAACCTGCTCGCCACCGTCACCCTGGGCGCGCTGATCGCGGACTGGCCGGTGGTGCCGCGCACCGCGGTGCTGACCCTCGTGCTGACCCCGCTGATGGTGTACCTGATCCTGCCCCGGATCACCCGGCTGCTCGGCTGGTGGCTGCACGGCCGACGGTTCCGGGACCGGCACCTCAGCCCCGCCGGCTGACCCGGCACATCCGCCCGGCTGATCATCCACGGGGGCCCCCGGACCGTCCGTTGCGCGGTCGCTACCGTCGTTCGGTGCTCACCTCGGAACCGACGGTCGCGGAACGGGAGCCGGTCGACACCGCACGTGACCGCCTCCGCCTGCGCTGGGCGGGCGGGCTCGGCCTGCTCGCCTTCGTGCTGGCCGTCGCCGTGCCGTTCCTCCCGGTGATCCAGCACGAGAACACGATCGTCTGGCCGTCGCCGTCCACCGGCACAGCCGACGTCAACGCCCCGCTGGTCGCGCTGCGCCCGGAGTCGATGTCGGTCACCGTGCCGGCCGAGGCGATCCGCAGCCTGGACGCGCGCACCCCCGGCCCGGCGACCGTGGTGTCCACGGTGCCGCCCGAGTCGCCGGAGGGCGCCCGCTCCGGGATGTCGCTGTCGGTCTCCGACGGCAGGCTGCTGCTGGTCAACCGTGGGCAGGAGCTGGTGGCGGCGCCGCTGCGGGACGGCCCGACGCAGGTGCGGATCACCTCCGACGCCCGGTCCAGCACCGTCGATCTCGGCTCCGGGGCGCAGACCTTCGAGGGCGACCTGCGGCCGCAGTCGGTCGGCGTCTACTCCGATCTGGACGCCGACCTCGATCCGCTCGCCGACACCGCCGTCCGGATCAGCCCGGACACCCGCTTCGACACCAGCCCGTCGGTCTGGAAGACGGCGGCGACCGTCGTGGCGAGCGTCGCACTGGTCGGCTCGCTGCTCGCTCTCGCCGGGGTGGACCGCCGGCTCGGCCGCAGCCCGCACCGGGCCGGGCGAGAGGCCGTCGGCGGGCTCGCCGGGCGGTGGCCGCCGCGGCTGCGCCGCTGGTGGTCCCGGGCCCGTCCACGCCCGGTCGATCTCGTGGTCACCGCGGTGCTGTTCGTCTGGATGGCGATCGGCGGCCAGACCTCCGACGACGGCTTCACCCTCGGCATCGTCCGGGACGTCCCGAGCTCGGGCTACGTCGGCAACTACTACCGCTGGTACGACGCCGCCGAGGCGCCCTTCGGCTGGTTCTACGATCTCTACGCGCTCTGGGTGCAGGTCTCGGACTCGCTGCTGTGGCTGCGGCTGCCGTCGGTGCTGATGGGCATCACCGCGTGGTGGCTGGTGTCGCGCGGCCTGCTGCCCCGGCTGGGCAGGCAGGCCCGCCGCTCGCACGCCGCGACCTGGGCCGCCGCCGCGGTGTTCCTGGCGTTCTGGATGGCCTACAACTCCGGCCTGCGCCCGGAACCGGTGGTCGTGGTGTGCTCGCTGCTCGCGCTGGTGTGCGTCGAGCGGGCGGTCGCCCTGCAGCGGCTGCTGCCGCTCGCGCTCGGCCTGTTCGCCGCGTCGATGGCGGTCGGCGCGAACCCGGCCGGGCTGATCGCCGTCGCCCCGTTCCTGGCCGCGGTCCGGCCGCTGTGGCGGCTGCTCAGCAGCCGGGTGCGGGCGTTCGGCCCGGTCCCGGTGCTCGCCCCGCTGCTCGCCGCGGGCACCGCGATCCTGATGATCGCCTGGGCGGACCAGAGCTGGGCCGCGGTCATCGAGTCCACCCGGATCCGCTCCGACATCGGCCCGGACTGGCCCTGGTACACCGAGATCGAGAACCGCTACGCGCCGCTGTTCGCCGGCACCGCGGACGGCTCGATCGCCCGCCGCTTCCCGATCCTGCTGGTCATGCTGTGCACGCTGGCCTGCGTCGCGGTGCTGATCCGCCGCTCCCGGATCCCGGGCGCCGCGCTCGGCCCCGCGCAGCGGCTGATCGGCAGCACGATCATCTCGTTCTTGATCTTCGCGATGACGCCGACGAAGTGGACCCACCACTTCGGCGACCTGGTCGGGCTCGGCGCCGGGATGGTCGCGCTGGCCGCGATCGCGACCGGATCGGACGCGCTGCGGTCGCTGCGCAACCGGCTCGCCTTCCTCTCGGCCGCGTTCCTGGTCGCCGCGCTCAGCGCCGCCGGGCCGAACACCTGGTGGTACACCAACAACTGGGGCGTCCCCTGGGCCGACGAGCAGCTGATGTTCGGCGGTTTCGAGGTCTCCACGGTGCTGCTGTTCGCGGCGCTGCTGCTGGCCGCCGGCGCCGGCGTCGAACACCTGCGCGGCATCCGCGAGGAACGCCATCCCGACCAGCTCGCCGGGCTGGAACGCGCGATCGGCCGGCTGCCGCTGGTCGGCCGCTGGTGGCGGGCCCGGGACTGGCGGCGGGACGCCTCGGCGGCACTGGCCGCCACCCGCAGGCTGCGGCTCACCTCCGCCCCGCTCGCCGTGCTCTGCGGGATGCTCGTGACGTTCAACCTGTGGTCGATGACCGCGGCGATGCAGAACCAGGCGGGCTCCTGGTCGATGGGCGCCGACGCGCTGACCCACCCGTTCGGCGGCTCCTGCGGGCTGGCCAGCCAGGTCTACGCCGAACGCAGACCGGCCGACGGCGTGCTCACCCCGGCACCGGAACCGAGCGGGATGGCCCCGCCCGCCAACCCCGATCTGCTCCCGACCGTCGCCCCGCCGCCCCCGCCGGGGGAGGCGACCGCCACCCCGGCCCCGCTGCCGCCCGGCGTCGTGCCGCCGAACAGCCCGGACGCGGAGCTGCTCAACCCGACCAGCGGCGGATCCGGGTTCCGCCGCGACGGGCTCCCGCCGACCGGCGGCGGCACCGGCGTCTCCGGGTTCGAGTACGTGCTGTCCGGCGGGCTGGGCAGCGACGTGGCCCCGGCGTTCGGCAGCTTCGACCCGTCCGGCCAGAACACCGGCACCCTGCGCACGCCGTGGGCCGAGCTCACCGCGGACCAACGGGCCGGCACGACCCCCCTGGTGGTGACGGCGGCCGGCCGGCTCGGCGGCGGCAACCGGCTGACGATCCAGTACGCGACCCGGCTCGACGACGGCCGGGTCCGGGTCGTGGAGCAGACCACTCTCGACGACGGCCGCGGCGAGGAGATGCCGTGGCGGGAGCTGCGGTTCGACATCCCGGAGGCCGCCCGCAGCGCCACCGAGGTGCGGATGGTGGTGCAGGACAACTCGGTCGGTGCCGACGGCTGGCTGGCCGTCGCACCGCTGCGCGCCCCGCAGCTCGCCCCGCTGTCCACCGTGGTCGCGGACCAGCCGATGTTCCTGGAGTACCCGGTGTCGCTGGCCAGCCCCTGCCTGCGCCCGTTCGCCACCTCGGGCGGGATCGCCGAGATCCCGGCGTACCGGCTGCAGGCCGACGGCAGCCGGATGCGGTCCGACGGCGAGGGCTGGTCCAGCCCGCAGGCCGGTGGCCCGCTCGGCTGGATCACCGTGATCGGCAAGCAGAACGAGCTGCCCACCTACCTGGAGGGCGACCCCGCCCGGGACTGGGGCAAGGTGCAGTCGATCCAGCCGTACCGGCCCGGCGCCGTCGGTCCCACGCTGGAGCGCACCGACCGGTTGCGCGCCGGGACCTACAGCTCGGGGCCGCTCCCGGAGCCGCCGCCGGGCATCCCGTCCCCGAGCCGCTGACCCGGCGCCGGCCGGGCCCGGTCCGGGCTCTCGGCCGCCGCCGGCCCGGTCACGGCCGTCGCCCCGGCCAGCCGGAGGATCTCGCCGGCGACCAGGTCCGGCTCGGTGACCGGGACCAGATGCCCGGACCGCAGCGCGAGCACGTGCCGGCGTTCCGGCCCGAGCGCGGCGCGGACGGCGTGCGCGGCGTTGAGCGCGGCCCGGACCCGGCGGCCGGTCCCGGTCGCCGCCGTCCCGGAGATGACGGTGACCGGGACGGCGCCGGTGTCCGGCGGGTCGGCGCGCAGCGCGCGCAGGTCGGTCACGGTGGACGCGGCCTCGGCGAGATGACCGGCGACGCCGGCCGGGGAGAGCCACTCGGCGCGCAGGTCCGCGGCCGCGTCGGCGGGCAGCCCGCGCCGCATCGGCGCCGACGCCCGGCGGAGCAGGCCGGTCCGGGCCAGCGCCGGCAGCAGCGCCGCGGTGATCCGCTCCTGCACCGCGAACTCCCGGGTGAAGTACAGCTCGCAGCCCTCGTCGGTCGGGTCGACCAGGACCAGCCCGGCCACCCGCTCCGGGCGGGCGGCCACGGCGACCCGCGCCACCGGGCCGCCCCAGCTGTGCCCGGCGAGCAGGTAGCGGTCGGCGCCGATCCGGTCGAGGACGTCGTTCAGGTCCATCGCGAGCCGGTGCAGGATCCGCGGGCCCGGATCGGGGGCGCTGCGGCCCAGCCCGGACCGGTCGTACACGACGACCGGGGCACGCCCGGCGATCGCGCGCTGCACCGCGGCCCAGGACGACCGGGTGGCCCCCATCCCGGCTTCCAGGACGACCGTCGGCATCCCGGGCGGACCGGGTGTGCGCTGCAGGAACAGCGTGCGGCCGTCCCGGGTGCGGACGTGGCCCGGTGTGCCCTGGGAGTGCGGCACCGCTGTCGCCCGGCCGGTCAGCCGCTGAACCGGACCGCGGGGGCGGGACGCCGGTCCGGATCGGCCCCGGACCCGGATCCGGACGCGGCGGCCCCGGATCCGGCCTCGGCGGATCCGGATCCGGACGCGGACGCCGGGTCGGGTGCGGAGCCGAACGGGGTGGCCGGCGCGAACGGCCCGCCGGGCGCAGCCTGCCCGGCGCTGCCCTCCCCGCCGGACACCGCAGGCTCGGCCCCGGAGTCGGGCCCGGTGTCGGCCCCGGTGCCGGGGACCGGATCGGCCGCCGCCTGCGCACCCCGCCGGTACGCCTCGACGACGCCGGACGGGATCCGGCCGCGTTCGGAGACCGCGTAGCCGTGCTCCCGGGCCCAGACCCGGACCGCCCGGTTCTGCTCGCGGACCGCCGGGTCCCCGTCCGCGCCCGGACGCGGCCCCGCCGGTGCTCTCGATGCCGACTGCGCCGTCGGTGCCGGCCCCGCCGCGCGACGGGCGCGCGGGGCACCGGCCGGGCGGGCGGCGGCGAGGAAGGGCGCCAGCTCCTCCCGGAGCCTGCGGGCGTTCCCGGCGCTCAGGTCGATCTCGAACCGGATCCCGTCGAGCCCGAAATCGAGGGTCTCGTCCGCATCGCCGCCGGTGATGTCGTCGACGAGCCGGGTCGTCTCGACCTTCGCCACTGCTGTTCCTCTCGCGTCGCCGGTCCGGGAGCCCGGTGGTCGGCACGAGCATAACGATGCGTGACCGGGCGACGGGCCGGACGGACGCGCCGCTCAGCAGCCCCCGCCGCCGTCACCGGCGCCGGAACCCGCGTAGCCCGCGGAACGGGCCCGGGGCCGCCCCGGGCGGGACGCCAGCCGCGCGCCGAGGGCCGCCACACCCGTCAGGGCGAGGCCGACCAGTACGAGTACACCGACCACCACGAGAACGTTCACGATGCTCTCCTCCCGGACGCGAGCTGGGTCACACTGCGAGTGCACCCGACGATAGGGCGGCGGGGGAGCGGCGGAGCCGGACTTGAGCAGTTCTTGAGGCCGCTACCGGCGCGTCTGCGGCACGATGTGGCCGTGCGCATCACGATCGACGATCTCAGCGGCCCGGCGGTCCTCGACCTCCTCGCCGATCATCTCGCCGACATGCACGCCCAGGGCCCGCCGGAGAGCACCCACGCGCTGGACGTGGCCGCACTGCGCGATCCGGCCGTCACCGTCTGGGCCTGCCACGACGACACCGGGGCGCTGCTCGGCTGCGCGGCACTGAAGGAGCTCGCCGACGACGACGGTGAGCTCAAGTCGATGCGGACCGCGCCGTGGGCGACCGGCCGCGGCGTCGGCGCCGGCCTGGTCCGGCACGTCGTCGGCGAGGCCCGCCGGCGCGGCTACCGGACGCTGCACCTGGAGACCGGCTCGACCGCGTACTTCGCGCCCGCCCGGCGGCTCTACCAGCGGCACGGGTTCGTGCCGTGCCCGCCGTTCGCGGACTACCCGGAGGACCCGAACAGCGTGCACATGCGCCTGGACCTGCCCGGGTGATCAGCGATCGGTGGGGGGGGGGGGGGGGGGGGGGGCCCCCCCCCCCCCCCCCCCCCCCCCGCCCCCCCCCCCCCCCCCCCCCCCCCGGGCGGCCCCCCCCCCCCACGACTACCCACCCGCAGCCGCCACAGACATCCCAGCGCGTTCCGCGGAACGCAGGACAACCCGCGCGCAGCCGCCGCGTCGCCACAGACACCCCGGCACGTTCCGCGGAACGCGTGACGGCCCGGCGCGTTCCGCGAAACGGTCGCCGGTCCTCCCAGTCCTCCCGACATCCCGCAGAACGGGCTGCGGACCGCTCCTGCGTTCCGCGGAACGCACGCCGGCCGCCGCACCCCGCCATCGACTGCCACCCCGGCGGCGCACTGCGCGGAGCAGGCCACACCCGGCACTGCCGCACAGCCCGTTACCCGGTCCGGCGCGTTCCGCGGAACGCATGCGGCGCCCCCGGGCGTCCACATTGCTGCCCGGCGGCCGACGGCCGCACACTGTCGGACCCCTGGTGCACACTCATGCGAACACACGTTCGATTCACATGGTCGACCCAGGGGGCACCGATGAGCACCGACCACGGCACCGGACCCGATCGGCAGCAGCTGCCGCCGCCGACACCGCTCCCCGAGCTGGAGTCGGAACTCCTGGGGCTGGCAGGCCACATCGCAGCGGCGGAATGCCGGTTCCTGCAGCTCCTCGCCGAGTTCGACCGCCGCGACGGCTGGGCCGGCGTCGGCGTGCGCTCGTGCGCCCACTGGCTGACCTGGCGGGCGGGCATGAGCATGCGGACCGCCACCGAGCACCTGCGCATCGCCCGCGCCCTGGAGAACCTCCCGCGGATCAGGGCGGAGTTCGCGGCCGGGCGGATCTCCTACTCGAAGGTCCGGGCGATCACCCGCGTGACCGGCTCGGACACGGCGGCCCTCGCCCGCATGGCCGACCGGATCACCGGGCCGTCCGCGACCGGATCGGCCACCGTACGCCCCGCCGGCACCTCTCGCGCAAGCGACCGGACCGGCCTCAGCACCGTCGCCGACACCGCCCCGAGCGCCGCCGATCGCACCGCCGCCCCGGATCCCGGCCACACCGACGACTTCGGCAGGGACGGCACTTTCCGCACCAACAGCACCAACAGCACTGACAGAACCGCCGGCACCGACGAGGACACCGCCGGAGCCGGCATCGTCGACTCCGACGCCGCCCCGGACTACGACGACCCGGACTCCGACGCCCCGGACTCCGACGCCCCGGACCGCGACGACCAGCGTTGCGACGACCAGGACTGTGACGAACAGGACCGTGACGAACAGGACCGTGACGAACAGGACCGTGACGAACAGGACCGTGACGAACAGGGTTGCGACGACCAGGACTGCCCCGACCAGGACTGCCCCGACCAGGACGACGACCGGGGCTGCACCGACAGAGACTGCGGCGACCAGGACTGCGCCACGGACGGGACCACGACCGGCGTCTCGGTCGCCGATCCCGAGGTCGCCGAGCAGATCCTGCTGGACCTCGCCCTCTCCGGAACCGCGAGCCACGTCGAGACGGTCGTCCGCGCGGTCCGCCGCCGAACCGCACCGCCCACCGTCACCGCCACCCGCCGTGGCCTGAGCTGGTACCACGACGCCGACGGGTCCCTCGTCCTGCGCGGCCGGTTCACCCCCGAGGACGGCGCGGAGCTCGTCGCGGCGATCTCGTCCCGGCTCACGGTGCCCGCCCCGGCCGGTCATGATCCCGAACAGGCCCCGGGTCCGGTTGCCGACCCGAGTGCGGCCCAGCGGGCCGACGCGCTGCTGGACCTCGTCCGCCAGCAGGAGGGCCGGGCCGGCGACGACGCACCGGCGGTCACCCGCGGCGAGGCCCGGGTCGTCGTGCACATCGACGCCGGAACCGGAACCGCCCGCCTCGCGAAAGGGCCGGAGATCCCCGGCCCCACCGCGGAACGGCTCGCCTGTGACGCCCACGGTCGCATCCTGCTCGACGATCGTCGCCGGAACCGGCTCTACCTGGGGCGCTCCCGCCGGCTCGCCTCCCCGGCACAGATCGCCGCGCTCACTGCACGCGACTGCGCCGACGGCGGAGGCTGCCGGTTCCCCGGCTGCGACAGCACCCGGTACCTGCACGCCCACCACGTCCGGCACTGGCTGCGCGGCGGACGCACGGACATCGACAATCTGGTCCTGCTGTGCGGGTTCCACCACCGGCTGGTCCACGACCACGGCTACCTGATCCACTACGCCGACGGGCGCTGGCAGTTCCGACGGGCCGACGGGACACCGGTACCCGGCGCCGGTGCGCCCCTGAGCGGCGACGACGGAGCGCTGGTCGCCCGGAACACCGGCGCCGGCCTCGGGATCGACGGCGACAGCCTCACCCCCGAGTGGTACGGCGACCGGCTCGATCCCGGGCTGATCCTGGACGCCCTGCTCCCTCCCGTCGTCCCGGGAACGGCTGCCTGAGGGCGCGGGACTACGCCCCGTCCAGGAACCGCGCGATCCGGGGAACCTGGCCGAGCACCGCGTGTCCGGAGCCGGGCACCAGCTCGACGCGCGCGTCCGGGCAGAGCCGCAGCAGCCGGTCTCGGGTCCGCACCGGATCGAAGACGCGGTCCCGCTCGCCCAGCAGCGCGAGCACCGGCATGGTCAACCGGCGGAGGGCGTCGTCGTCGAAGACCGGGAAGCGGGCGGTACGCGGACGGAAGTGCTCGAAGAGCAGGCAGATCTCGTCCAGCACCTCGGGGTGCTCGCGTCCGTCCAGCCCGGTGACGATCTCCGCGGAACGGCGCCGCCCGCCCGGCCCGAACGCGCTCAGCAGGAATGCCGGGGCGACCCTACGGAACGTCTGGCCGCCGATCCCCGCGGGGCAGACGAGTGCCAGCCGGTCCACCCGCCCCGGGTGCCGGATCGCGAAGTCGGTGGCCGTCCATCCGCCGAGCGAGATGCCGGCCAGGTCGGTGGCGCCGATCCCGAGACCGTCCAGGATCCCGGCGAGCCAGTCGGCGGTCGCCGACGTCGTGAGATCGAGCCGGACCGGGTCGCTGAGCCCGGGCTCACCGAGCAGGTCCACCAGCACCACACGCCGGGTGGCCGCCAGCAGCCCGATGTCGTCCCGCCACACCGCGCTGTTCGCCCCGGAGCCGTGCAGCAGCACCACCGGCCGACCCGCCGGGTCGCCGCAGGTCAGCACCGCCGTCGCGCCGGCGCCGGTCTCGACGCGGTGTCGCTGCAGCGGCACCGGCCAGCCGGCGAGCTGCCGCTCGTAGCGTTTCCGGACCGCGGTCGCGCCCGCCTCGCTCGTGTAGATGCCCGTCGCCCGCCCGGTCCGTCCCACCGGCCGATGACAGCACGGCCGGCCCTGCCGGCACCATCGGATTGCCGTGCCGGTAGACAATGCCGATGCGCTGGTACGCGGAACGCCCCGCCCGTCTGGCCCGGCAGGTCGTCGCCGACCTGCTCGCCGTCCTGTGGTCGGTCATCGCGGTGCTCGCCGGGATCGCGGTGCACGACGGGCTGCGCACCCTCGAGGGCCCAGGCCGCTCGCTGGTCGCCGCGGGCGGCCGGATGTCGGAGGTCTTCACTGGGATGTCCGGAGCCGTCTCGTCGCTCCCGTTCGTCGGCGCGGACCTCGCCGTCGCGCTCGACCCGGCGACCCGCGCCGGGGCGGATCTCGCGGCCGCCGGGCACGAGTTCGGCCGGACCGTGGGAATGCTGGCGACCGGTGCGCTGGTCGTCGTGCCGCTGCTGATGCTGCTGCCGGTACTGCTGGGCTGGCTGCCGCTGCGGCTGAACTACGCCCGCCGGGCCGGGGCCGCGGTCGCCGCCCGGGCGGGCGCGCCGGACCTGCTCGCCGTGCGCGCGCTGGCCCGGGTCCCGGTGGCCCGGCTGACCCGGGTGGCCCCCGACCCGGCGGCCGCGTGGCGGGCCGGGGACCCGGACGTCGTCGCCGGGCTGGCCGCGCTGGAGCTCACCTCGCTGGGCCTGCGGCCCCGGACCTGAGCCGACCGCGGCACGGCGGGATCCGCAGCAGCGGTCGGGGCAGCGGTGATCGTCAGGCAGGCCCCGGGTCCGGGTCCGGGGACGACGCGTGCGCCCAGTACCGGCGCGGGATCCGCCCGGCGTGCCGGGCGGCCCAGCCCGCCTCGACCCCGCGGCGCATCGCCGTGGCCATCCGCTCCGGGGCGGCGGCCCGGGTCACCGCGGTCGCGAGCAGCACGGCGTCGCAGCCCAGCTCCATCGCCAGCGCGGCCTCGGACGCGGTGCCGATTCCGGCGTCGAGCACCACCGGCACGCCCGCCTCGGCGACGATCATCTCGATGTTGTGCGGGTTGCGGATCCCCAGGCCGGTGCCGATCGGTGAGCCGAGCGGCATCACGGCGGCACATCCGGCCTGTTCCAGCTTGCGGGCGAGCACCGGATCGTCGTTGGTGTAGGGCAGCACGACGAACCCGTCGTCCACCAGCTGCTCGGCGGCGTCCAGGAGCTCCACCGGATCCGGCAGCAGGGTCCGCTCGTCGGCGACGACCTCCAGCTTCACCAGGTCGGTCTCCAGCGCCTCCCGCGCGAGCCGTGCGGTCAGCACCGCCTCGGCGGCGGTGCGGCAGCCCGCGGTGTTCGGCAGCACCCGGATCCCGAGCCGGCGCAGCAGGTCCAGCAGCCCGGTCCCGCCGGTGACGTCGACCCGGCGCAGCGCCACCGTCGTCAGCTCGGTCCCGGACGCGACCAGCGCCCGCTCCAGGATCTCCAGGTTCGCCGCACCCCCGGTCCCCATGATCAGCCGGGAGTCGAACTTCTCGTCGCCGATGATCAGCGGCGCGTCGGCCTGTCCGGTCATGGTCATCCTCCCTGCACCGCGGTCAGCACCTCGACCCGCGCACCGTCGGTGATCCGGTGCTCGTTCCAGGACGCCCGCGGCACCACCTCGCCGTCGACGGCCACCGCGATGCCCCGAGCGGGCAGCCCGGCGTCGGCGAGCACCCGGGCCAGCACCGGCTCGCCGTCGCCCTCGATCTCGTGGCTCTCGCCGTTCAGCACGATCTGCAACGTCAGCTCCTCTCGGCCCCGACCGGGTCGAACCGGCGGGGGTCGGCCGCATGGGCGGTGTCCGGCACGTCCCGGCCGCGCAGCAGCGCGGCGACCGCGGCGGCGGTGACCGGGACGAGCAGCATGCCGTTGCGCCCGTGCCCGGTCGCCACGAACATCCCGTCCGGCCCGATCCGGCCGATCAGCGGCAGGTTGTCCCGACTCCCCGGGCGCAACCCGGCCGCCGTCTCGGTCAGTTCGTACTCGGCGATCCCGGGCAGCACCCGTTCGGCGTCCCGGAGCAGGTCCCGCACCCCGCCGACGGTGACGGCGGTGTCGAACCCGTTCTCCGCGGTCGTCGCACCGATCACCAGGTCCCCGTGCCCGGGTACCACGCGGGGGACGGCGTACACCGGCCGCCCGTCGACGAGTGCGCGCACCGTCCGCGACGGCGGCGGCAGCGCGCCGGCCCGCCGGGTCAGCCGCAGGATCTCGCCCTTCACCGGGCGGACCAGCCCGTCCAGCGCCGGGTGCAGGCCGGCCGAGTGCGCCCCGGCGGCGAGCAGCACGGCGTCGGCGTCGATCGCGGTGCCGTCGGCCAGCCGCACGCCGGCGACCCGGCCGCCGGTCTCCCGCACCTCGGTGACGGCGCGCTCGTCGACGGTGACGCCCAGCCGCGCGCAGGCGGTGCGCAGCGCGGCGAGCAGCCGCCGGTTGTCCACCGACGGGTCGCCGGGCACCGACAGCCCGCCGCGGACGTCCGGACCGAGCGCGGGTTCGAGCCGGCGCAGCTCGCGGCCGGTCATCCGCTGCACCGGCCGGTCCAGCGACTCCAGGTACCCGGCGAGCGAGTTCAGCTCGTCCCGGTCCCCGGAGCCGGTGGCGACGACGACGGTGCCCTCGGGATGCATCCCGGCGTCGGCCCCGGCGTCGTCGGACAGGGCGCGGGCGAACTCCGGCCAGCGTGCGACCGAGTCCAGCCCGAGCGCCAGCAGGTCCTCCTCGCCCGGCCACGCCTCGGTGACCGGCGCCAGCATCCCGCCGGCCACCCAGGACGCCCCGGTCGCCGGCGCCGGGTCGAACACGGTGACCTGCCAGCCGGCCCGGGCCGCCTCGCGGGCCGCGGACAGCCCGATGGCACCGGCACCGGCGACGGCCAGCCGGCCGCTCCGAAGGGCGGTCATGGAACTTCCACCTCACTCCCTGCGCCGGCATGACCCGGATCAGGTTCGACGGTCGGGACCGCGGCAGGTCCCCTCTCAGCCCGCTCGCCGGGCTCCCGTGGTTCGTCTCGTGCCACCGTCAGGCTACGCCGTACCGTGCGGGCCGTGTCCCACACCGATACCCGCGTCCGTCGCCTGGACAGGCTCGCGGACGCCCGCCTCTACCTGTGCACCGACGCCCGCTCCGAGCAGGGCGACCTGGCCGACTTCGCCGACGCCGTGCTCGCCGGCGGGGTCGACATCGTCCAGCTGCGGGACAAGGGCGGCCCGGACGGGCCGCTGGAGGCGCGGGCCGAGCTGGCCGCCCTGGAGATCCTGGGTGACGCCTGCCGCAGGCACGGTGCGCTGCTCGCGGTGAACGACCGGGCGGACGTCGCGCTGGCCGCCGGGGCGGACGTGCTGCACCTGGGCCAGGACGACCTCCCGGTGCGCTGGGCGCGCCAGGTGGTCGGCGACGACGTGATCGTCGGCCGGTCCGCGCACAGCGCCGACGAGACGGCCACCGCGGCCGTCGAGGACGGCGTCGACTACTTCTGTGCGGGCCCGTGCTGGCCGACGCCGACCAAGCCGGGCCGTCCCGCCCCGGGCCTGGACCTGGTGCGCACGGTCGCGGACCGGGCACCGGAGCGGCCGTGGTTCGCGATCGGCGGGATCGACGAGCAGCGGCTCGACGAGGTGCTCGACGCCGGGGCCACCCGGATCGTGGTCGTCCGGGCGATCACCGGCGCCGAGGACCCGAGGGCCGCCGCCGAGCGGCTGCGCGCCCGCCTGCCCCATCGGACGCAGGCAGCAGGCGCGCCCGCGCCGCACCACTGAGCCGGGGCCGGCGGCGCACCGCACCGCTGGGCTCAGCCGGTGCCGCCGGTGGTGCCACCGTCCTGCCCGGACTGCTGCCGGCCGGACTCGGGCTGCTCGGTCGGCAGCACCCGGTTCAGCCGGTCCTGCAGCGAGTCGCCCTGTCCCGAGCCGGATCCGCTCTCCTGGCCGGGCTCGGAGGTGGCGGTGCTCTCCGCCGACTCCGAGGTGGACGTGCTGGTGCCGGTCTCCCCGGTCGAGGTCTCGGACTCGCTCGACCCGGTGTCGCCGGAGCCCGCGCCCTCGTCCTGCTCGGTGGTGTCCGTGGCCGGCGGGCCACCGACGGCGCGGCTGATCGAGGTGCCGCCGTCGCCGCCGCTGAGCGGCGAGCCCTTGATGAACTCGATGCCGGTGATCAGGAACATCGAGACGGCGAAGGTGACGACGCCGATCACCGCGGACACGATCACCGACTTACGGGTGAGACGCACCCGCCGGAACCGGCCGGGCGCCTGCTCAGCCGGGGCACGGCGGGTCCGGCCCGGTGCCGCCGCGGCACCGAGCAGCACGGTCTCCTCGCCGGTCGGGCCGGCGGCCCCGCGGACGACCGGCTCGCGCACCGGCAGCACCGCGCCCTTCTTCGCCAGCTCGACCGCCTTGGCCGCCTTGTCCTTGCTGACCTCGATCGAGCGGGTGAACAGGGTGGTGGCGAGCGTCGAGATGATCGAGCCGAGTGCGGCGCCGACCACCGTGCCGACGGCACCGAGGAACGACCCGAGGATCGCCGTGACAACCGCGGCACCGGCACCCGCGGCGATCTTGGTCGGGCTCAGGTCGGCCTTCAGCGACGTCTCACCGCCGGTCTTCTCGGTGCCGCCGTCCGCGCCGCCGGAACCGCCGCCGGGTCCGCCGCCGACCGGGCCGTGCGGGCCGCCGGGACCGGCCGCACCCGGGCTGCCGGGGTACGCCCTGATCTGCGGGTGGCCGCCCGGGGGCGTGCCCTGCGGGACGCCCGGGCCGGGCACCATCCGGGTGGGGCGCTGCACGGCCCGCGGGGACCGCGCCGTCGGGACGCCGGGGGGCGCACCCTGCGGCGGCCGGGACGGAGCGGAACGGCGCTGGACCGGGACGCGCGGCGCGTCCGGTGCGACGGGACGGCCGGAGGGGAACGGGTGAGCGGGGCGGCGTCCACCGGGGACACCACGCGGGTCGTCACCGGGGCCGGGCTCGGGGGGGCGCTGCTGAGGCATGGCTCCTTGCAAGGGTCGTGGTCCGGCGGCTCCGCACAGGTGAACGTCCCGGGGCGCGCGAACGCACCCGATGATCACCTGAAGTGGCAACCCTCACACGAGTGAGTGAAAGTCACGTTGTGATCACGATTCTACCGTGACCGGTCGTTGCGTCGCGTCACCGGGGGTGACGGATCCCCGGGTGATCGTCCGGCAGCGCCGTACGCAGCAACGGCCACGACGCGAGCACGCTCAGAGCCACCAGCACCGGGCTCAGGACGGTGCGCGCCAGCCCCAGCAGCACCACCTGGTCCGCGGCCCACAGCGGGAGGAACACGGCGAGCCGCACGACGTACTGCGACACCCACGCCCAGGACGCCCGCTGGTACCCGCGCAGCAGATCGGGATCGCGGCGCCAGCGGGCCCGCTGCCCCAGCAGACCGCCGACGATGACGCCGAGTAGCGGCCAGCGGACGACGATCGAGATCGCCCACGCCAGCGCGCTGCCGGCGTTCGACACGATCTGGACCAGGAAGAAGTCCGACGCCCGCCCGGTGATCAGCGCGATCGCCGCCGCGGCCACCACCCCGGCCAGCCCGAACAGCACCGCGCGCGGCTTGCGCCCGCTGCGGATCCGCCAGACCGCCACCGCGGCACCGGCCACGACCGCCGCCCCGGCGCCCCAGTTGATCGGGTAGACCGATCCGGCCCATCCGGCGGCCAGCCAGGCCGCCACGAAGGCGACCACCGGGACCGAGGCGTCGACGGCGCCGGCCCGACCGCCGAGCAACTCGGCCAGGCCGGGGTCCTGTCGGGGCGCTGCGTGGGGGGTCGGATCGGGGGCCACACGGTAAGGGTGCCCTATCCCGGGCCCGCGCGTCGACGGATCGGCTGTGGCACATCGCGGGAACCGCCGCGACAGATCACGGGAGCCCCGGCGGGCGGAGGGCCCGCCCCGGAGCGTCCGGGACGGGCCCTGCCGTCAACTGATGATCTTGTGGTGGTTAGCGCACCGGGGTGGCGTCACGCGCGCCGATGTACTCGGGGCGCGGCTTCGGCGCGTAGAACGGCTCCACGCACGCGTTCTCGACGCTGTTGAACACCAGGAAGATGTTCGACCGCGAGTACGGGGTGATGTTGTCGCCGGAGCCGTGCATGCAGTTCGAGTCGAACCAGGTCGCGGAGCCGGCCCTGCCGGTCATCATCGCGATCCCGTGCCGGTTCGCCATCGCCGTGATCGAGTCCGGGTCCGGGGTGCCGATCTGCTGCTCCTTCAGCGACGTCCGGTAGTAGTCCTCGGGCGTCTCGCCGACGCAGGACACGAACGTCCGGTGCGAGCCGGGCATGATCATGAGGCAGCCGTTGTACGGGTGGTTGTCGGTCAGCGAGATCGAGCAGCTGACCGCCCGCGGCGTCGGCATGCCGTCCTCGGCGTGCCAGGTCTCGAAGTCGGAGTGCCAGTAGAAGCCGCCACCGCCGAAGCCGGGCTTGTAGTTGATCCGGCTCTGGTGCACGTATACGTCGGACCCGAGGATCTGGCGGGCCCGCGACAGCACCCGCTCGTCGCGCACCAGGCGGGAGATCGCGTCCGAGATCCGGTGCACCTCGAAGATCGAGCGCACCTCGTCGGACGACTTCTCGATCACGCACCGCTCGTCGGAACGGACGGCCGGATCGTTCGCGAGACGGTCGAGCTCGGCCTGGTAGAAGGCGACCTCGTCGCCGGTGAGCAGGTCCGGGACCTGCACGAAGCCGTCGCGGGAGTGCGCCGCGAGCTCCTGCGCGCCGAACATCCCGGCACTCCCGGGCTCGCCCCACACCGTGGGCTCCACCCGCTCGATGAACGCGGGCTCCGGGGAGACCCGGGTGTAGTAGCGGTCACCCGCACCCTGCAGGCGGGTGAGATCGTCGCTGCCGGCCAGGGCAGTCATGGACATTCCTCCTTGCGGTGTCTCTCTTCTTCCCTTCGACGGGGGTCGGTCGGACCTGACGGACCGAAAGGGGCGTTCCCGCTGTCATACAGCGGAAACGCCCCGGTTTCGGACCTGCGCGTGCGGAGGAGGCTCAGCTCTCCTCGGTGATGAGCGGGTACACGCCGTTCTCGTCGTGCACCTCGCGGCCGGTCACCGGCGGGTTGAAGACACAGACGCACTTGATCTGGGTCTTCGGGCGCAGCTGGTGCCGCTCGTTGCCGTTCAGCACGTAGATGGAGCCCGGCTTGAGCTGGTACGTGACCTCGTTGTCCTTGTCGTAGATCTCGCCCTCACCCTCGGTGATGAAGACGGCCTCGATGTGGTTGGCGTACCAGAAGTCGTTGATCGTTCCGGCCCGCAGGGTGGTCTCGTGGACCGAGAAACCGATCTTGTCGTCGGCGAGCACGATGCGCTTGCTGCGCCACTGCCCGTTCTCGGACTCGACGTCCCGCTCTGTTCCGGTGATCTCGTCGATGGTGCGGACGATCATGTGGGTATCAGCTCCCGATGACGCTACGGACGGACTCGCCGATGATCGCAAGACCCTCGTCGATCTCGTCATCGGTGGTGGTGAGCGGAGGCAGGAGCTTGAGCACCTCGTCGTTCGGACCGGCCGTCTCCAGCAGCATCCGGTGCTCGAAGGCCTTGCCCGCGATCTTCTCCGCGAGCCCCTCCTCCTCGAACTGGATGCCGCGGGCGAGGCCACGCCCCTTGGCGAACATCTCGGTGCCCTGGTTGTCGGCGATGATCTTGTGGAAGCCCTCTTCGATCTTCTCGCCCTTGCGGAGGGTGTCCTTCTCCAGGGTGTCGTCGGACCACCAGTGCCGCAGCGTGTGCGTCGCCGTGACGAACGCCGGGTTGTTGCCGCGGAAGGTGCCGTTGTGCTCGCCGGGGCCCCACTGGTCGTACTCCGGCTTGATCAGCACCAGGGCCATCGGCAGGCCGTAGCCGGAGATGGACTTCGAGATCGTGACGATGTCCGGCTTGATCCCGGCGATCTCGAACGAGAAGAACGGCCCGGTGCGGCCGCAGCCCATCTGGACGTCGTCGACGACCAGCAGCAGGCCCTTGCGCCGGCACAGGTCCTCGAGGCCCTGCAGCCACTCGATCCGCGCCGGGTTGAGGCCGCCCTCGCCCTGCACCGTCTCGACGATCACCGCGGCCGGCTCGTTGAGGCTGGACCCGGTGTCGTCGAGGACCTTCTCGAACCACAGGAAGTCGGGCATCTTGCCGTCGAAGTAGTTGTCGAACGGCATCGGCGTGGAGTGCACCAGCGGGATGCCGGCGCCGCCGCGCTTCATCGAGTTGCCGGTCACCGACAGCGCGCCCAGGGTCATCCCGTGGAACGCGTTGGTGAAGTTGATCAGCGCTTCCTTGCCGGTGATCTTGCGGGCGAGCTTCAGCGCGGACTCGACGGCGTTGGCGCCCGTCGGGCCGGGGAACTGGACCTTGTACTCCAGGCCGCGCGGAGCGAGGATCTTCTCCTGGAACGTGTTCAGGAACTCGCCCTTGGCCGTGGTGTACATGTCCAGGCCGTGGGTGATTCCGTCGCGGCCGAGGTACTCCAGCAGCGGCTTCTTGAGCACCTCGGGGTTGTGCCCGTAGTTCAGTGCCCCGGCGCCACCGAAGAAGTCGAGGTAGGAGTTGCCGTCGACGTCGGTCAGCCGGCTGCCCTTGGCCGTGTCGAAGACGACCGGCCAGTTTCGGCAGTAGCTCCGGACCTGGGACTCGAGATCGTCGAAAACGGTCATGTGTTGTCAACCTTCTCTGCTGCGATCGGGCCGATGCGGTACAGGTGCTCCGGCTCGTGCTCGTCACCGAGCAGGTCCGGACCGAACAGGTCCTCCCGCTCGATCGTCGTGTCGTGTCGTCGGGCGAACGAGGTGAACAGGCGGATGGACGACTCGTTGTCCGGGGTGATGGTCGTCTCCATCCGGTCGGTGCCCGCCTCCCGCGCGGTCCGGTCCCACACCGCGTCCAGCATCCGGCCGGCGAGGCCGGCGCCGCGGGCGACCGGGTCCACGCACACCTGCCAGATGAACAGCGTTCGCGGCTGCCCGGGGCGCAGGTAGCCGGTCACGTAGCCGACCGGCCGACCGTCGTCCCGGCGGGCGATCACGGACGCGCCGGCGAAGTCACGGCACCAGAGGACGTAGGCGTAGCGGGAGTTCGCGTCCAGCGTCTGCGACTCCACCGCGAGCCGCCACATGAGCGCCCCGTCGGCCGGCTCCGGCGACACGATCTCGTACGAAGGGTCACCGTCGGCGTCGGCGTCGGACCGTTCCGGGGAGCTCGTGGCTCCGGAGGTCGACGCGGACGCCCGAGGTACGGCCTGCTCGGGTGCGATCATGTCGGACGAGATTAACGGCCCGGACGGGCCGTCGCAGCCGCTGACTGCCCGGACCACCGGCTCGGGCCATCGAAATTGTGACTGCGCGCACATCAGGCAACCGGGCGAATGAATCGGACGTCGTCCCAGCAAGCGGCCGGGTTCCGAGGGTCGCCGGGGCCCGTCGCCGCACGGTCCGGAGGGCGTGCAGAATCGGTCGTCGTGTCGCTCGCCACGCTCCGCGACGACCCGGGCCGCCGTTCGGCCGTTCGTGCGGATGCACTTGCATCTGCACGGGGCCGGGGTGACGATGGATGCTCCGCCGCACACGAACCGGAGGAGAGCCGTGTCGGTACCGCCCGCAGGTGCGCGTCAGGTGCCGTCGCCGACCCTCCCGGTCGAGCCGAACGTACCGGCTCCGGAGCAGAACGTGGCGGTCACCTGCGCCCGTGACGGGTACAGCCACGTCGTGCCGCACGCGGTGCTCGCCGACTCGCTGGCCTCCGGGACCGGGCACTGCACCGCGATGTGCGGGCACGTCGTGCTCCCTGCCTCGCTGGCCGCGCCGCCCGGCGACAGCTGCCTGCTCTGCGCCGAGACCACCGGGATCGGGCGCCGCGCCCCGCGCCGGCGTTCGTGGGCCTCCCTGGCGCGCTCGGTGCGCACCCCCTGACCCGTCCGCTCCCCCCGGCGACCTACCGGCCGCCGGCGACGTCGAGCACCGTGCCGGTCACGTAGCTCGCCTCGTCGGAGAGCAGCCAGGCCACCGCGGCCGCCACCTCGTCCGGACGCCCGGCGCGGCCCATCGGGATCGACGGCGCCATCCGGGCCGCCCGCCCGGGCTCGCCGGCCCTGGCGTGGAAGTCGGTGTCGAGCAGCCCCGGGCGGACCGCGGCCACCCGGATGCCGTCCGCGGCGACCTCCTTCGACAGGCCCACCACGAGCGCCTCGACGCCCGCCTTGGCCGCGGCGTAGTCGTTCCACTCGCCGGGCGAGCCGAGCACCGCGGCCCGCGACGTCACGTGCACCAGCACGCCACCGGCGCCGCCGTGCCGCGGCGACAGCGCGCGCACCGCCGACCGCGAGCAGATCAACGCGGCCCGCAGGTTGAGCGCGAGCACCCCGTCGATCCGCTCGTCGCTCATGTCCTCCAGCCGCTGCCGGGACGGCGCACCGCCGGCGTTCACCACCACCCCGCTGAGCGGGGCCGGCATGTCCGCCGCGAACTCGAACAGCTGCTCGACGCCCGCGGTGCCGGTCACGTCGGCGGCGACCGCGCGGGCCTGCACGCCCATCGCCCGGCAGTCGGCGACGACCCGCCCGGCCTCGCCGGGCGACGACCGGTGCGCCACGACGACGTCCCGCCCGCGGGCGGCCAGCAGCCGGGCGGTGGCCGCGCCGACCCCACGGGAGGCACCGGTGACGAGAACGGTCATGCCCGCAGTGTGCCCCGGCCGGGGGGGGCGGGGTCACCGACCCTGATCGTCCGGTCACTCCCCGTGGACAGTGCGCGCCGGGAGCGGTTCTGATGGGACCCGACCATCGACAGGCGGCGCCGGTGCCGCCGGGCGCGAAGGAGCTGATCGGTGCTTCCGAGTCTGGAACCGGTCGATCTGACCCGCTACCCGCTGCACGAGCCGGGCTCACCGCGCTGGGCGGCCGCCGTGCGGGCGGCGCGGGAGGCCCTGGACTCCGACGGCTGCGCGGTGCTGCCCGGCTTCGTGCGGGCGTCGTACCAAGACCGGCTGCGCGCCGAGGGTGAGCGGATCGCCCCGCTGGCCCACCACGAGAGCCGGGTCGTCAACGTCTACAACACCGAGCCGGACCCGGCGCTGCCCGCCGACCATCCCGCCCGGGTGCCGCTGCAGCGGGGCAACGCGTTCGTCGCCCGGGACCGGATCCCGGCCACCGGGCTGATCCACCGGCTCTATCCCGATCCGGCGTTCCGCGCGTTCCTCGCCGCCTGCGTCGACGTGCCGGAGCTGCACGAGCTCGCCGACCCGCTGGCCGGGCTGTGCCTCAACGTCGTCGCCGACGGCCGGTCGCACCCGTGGCACTTCGACACCAACGAGATCGCGATCAGCCTGCTCACCCGCGCGCCGGAGCAGGGCGGGATCTTCGAGTACGTCCCGGGCATCCGGTCCGCCGACGCGGAGAACACCGCCGAGGTCGCCGCCGTGCTGGCCGGCGAGGGCGGCGACCGGGTGCGCAGGCTCCGGCTGCGCCCCGGTGACCTGCAGCTGTTCCGCGGCCGGTACTCGCTGCACCGGGTCACCCAGGTGCGCGGCGCGACCGCCCGGCACACCGCGATCTTCTCCTACAGCGGACGCCCCGGGGTGGTCGGCAGCGCCGAACGCACCCGGCAGCTGTTCGGCCGGGTACTGCCCGCGCACGGGGGGCCACGTTCCGTCCGGGTCGACGGGCTGATGGACTGATCGCGTGACGGAGCAGACACCCTCGACCTTCGCGGCCGACGACGACCTCCCGAAGGTTCCGCTGCCCACCCTGTCCGCGTCGGTGGACCGCTTCCTGGAGTGGTGCGCGCCGCTGCTCACCCCCGACGAGTACGCTCGCACCGCCGACGCCGCGGCCGAGCTGCTCGTCCCCGGCGGCACCGCGTCGGTGCTGCAGGCCGACCTGGAGCGGTTCGACGCCTCGGCGCACAGCTGGCTCGACGAGTTCTGGCCGTCGCGCTACCTCGGCCGCCGGGACCGGATCGCGCTGAACGCGAACTTCTTCTTCCTGTTCGGGCCGGGCACCGCCGACCAGTGCCTGCGCGCCGCCGAGCTGGCGACCGCCGCGATCGGGCACAAGGTGGACCTCGACGCGGGCACGTTCCCGCCGCCCGCCGGCCGGGGCGGCCCGCAGTCGATGGACCAGAGCAGGCACATCTTCTCCACCACCCGGATCCCGGGTGACCCGCAGGACACCGTCCGCACCCCCTACAGCGACGCGTGGCCGGGCCCGTCCACCGAGTCCCACGTGGTGGTGCTGTCCCGGGGCCGGATCCACCGGCTCGACGTGTTCGGCCCGGACGGCGCGCTGCACACCGTCGACGAGATCGCCGGCGCGCTGCGCGCGATCCGCTCCGCGCATGCCGCGCGCGCCGGGCTCGACGAGGCGGTCGGCTCCCTCACCACCCTCCCCCGCGCCGAGTGGGCGGCCGTGCGGGACCGGCTGACCGGGCTCGCCCCGTCGAACGCCGACGCCGTCGATCTCGTCGAACGGGCGCTGTTCGCGATCTGCCTTGACGACGACGTCCCGGGCGACGAGAGCGCGGCCGCCCGGACGCTGCTGGCCGGGGACTCCGGGAACCGCTGGTTCGACAAGGCGCTGTCGATCGTGGTGCTGCCCGACGGGACCGCCGGGGTGAACATCGAGCACTGCGAGCTGGACGGCACGACCGTGCTCACCCTGGTCGACGCGATGTTCGCGGACAGCGTCGCGACGCACGCCGAGCGGGCCGGGGCCCGCCCGCAGGGCTCCCCGGCCGTCACCGAGCTGGAGTTCGTGCTCGACGACGACCTGCGCGGCACCGTCCGGCGGGCGCACGAGGGGTTCGCGGCGTTCCTCGACGCCACCGCGACCACCCTGGTCGCCGTCGACGACTTCGGCGCCGACACCGCCAAGGCGCTGGGCGTCTCCCCGGACGCCTTCGTGCAGGCCGCCTACCAGGTCGCCCACCGGCGCGCGAAGGGCGTCACCGGCGCCACCTACGAGTCGATCGCGACCCGGCAGTTCCGGCGCGGGCGGACCGAGGCGATGCGCGTGGTCACCCCCGAGATGGTGGCCTTCGTCGACCTGATGCAGGACCCGCAGGCCTCCGCCGACGACCGGCGCACCGCGCTGCGGGCCGCCGCGGACGCGCACGTCGCCCGCGCCCGGCAGTGCCAGCAGGGCGACGCGCCCGAGCAGCACCTGTGGGAGCTGGAGTGGATCCAGCGCCGCCGCGGCGCCGGGCTCGGTGCAACCGGGCCGCTCGCGGTGTTCTCCTCGCCGGGCTGGACGATCATGCGCGACGACTGGCTGTCGACCAGCTCCGCGCCGTCGCGCAACGTGCGGTACTTCGGCTTCGGGTCGACCAGCTCGCGCTGCATCGGCGTCGCTTACGTGCTGCTGCCGGACCGGTTCCACCTGCACCTGTCCACGCCCGCCGACCAGGCCGAGCCGATGGCGGCGTTCGCGCGCGAGCTGCGGGTGGTGATCGGCGAGCTGGTGGCGCTACTGGAGCGGTAAACCGCTGGCCGCCGGATGAGCGCCGTGCTGGGCTCCGCCGATGGAGAGATTCCTCGTCACCGGCAGCTCGGGGCACCTCGGGGAGGCCCGGCAGAAGTTCGTCGACAGCAACGTCTCGGGCACCCTCGCGGTGCTGGAGGAGGCCGCGTCCGCCGGGGTGCGCGGCGTCGTGTTCACCTCGTCGACCAGCGCGTTCGGCCGGGCGCTGAGCCCCACCCCCGGCGGGCCGGCGACCTGGATCGACGAGAGCGTCGTGCCGCGGGTGCGCAACGTCTACGGCGCCACCAAGACCGCCGCCGAGGAGCTGTGCGAGCTGGCGGCGCAGGATCCGGGGCTGCCGGTGGTGGTACTGCGGACCTCGCGGTTCTTCCCGGAGGCCGACGACCGGGAGGAGGTCCGGCTGCGGTTCGACGACGCGGCGTCCAAGCTGGTCGAGTTCTGCCACCGGCGGGTCGATCTCGCCGACGTGGTGTCGGCGCACCTGGCGGCGGCCCGGCGGGCGCCGGAGCTCGGCTTCGCCCGATACGTGATCAGCGCACCCACCCCCTTCACCCGCGACGACCTCCCCGAGCTCGGCCGGGACGTTCCCGCGGTGCTCGCCCGCCGGGCGCCGGAGGTGGCCGCGCTGCTGCGCGAGCGGGGCTGGGCGGTGCCGGAGGTGGACCGCGTCTACTCGTCGGCGCGCGCGGTCGCCGAGCTGGGCTGGCGGCCGCGGTGGGACGCCGGAGCGATCGCCGCACGGCTGCGCTCCGGGGCCGGTCCGGGCAGCCCGCTCGCCGCGGCCGTCGGGCCGAAGGGTTACCACGCAGAGCCGACCGGCGTGTACACACCGTGAGATCGACTCACCGGACCAGGTGACTGTAGGACGCAAGGGCTAACGCCGCGGGTGCGTGCGGCGGTATGGGTGACACAGCAGCATCCACTCCCTCAGCACAGACCTCTCTGCACCGACCCACTCAGCACCGCCCCACAGCGCTTGCCCCTCAGCACCGAGCCCGGAGGTCCGCATGACCGGCCCGCACCAGCCCCGGCCCCACCCCGCCGACGGGACCGCCGGTGCACGGCCGTCCCCGCAGCCCCGGCACGGCCGCTCCGAGCACGACTTCCCGGAGGACTCCTACCAGGGCGACCAGCACGGCGGCGGCTATCCGGACCTGCGGGCCGCCCGGCCCACCGAACGCCCGGTCCCCTCCGCCGAGGGCCCCGACGACCTGTACGGCGAGCGCCCCGCCGGGCCGGGCGGCTACGGCGACCCGGGTGGCTCCGGCGACCCGGGCGGTTCCGGCGGCTACAGCGGGCCGGGCAGCTACAGCGAGCCGGGCGGTTACGGCGACTACGGCGATCCCGGCGACCCGGGCAGGCACGGCCGTCCCACCCCTCGCGGGCAGGCCGACCGGGACCACCGTGGCTATGGCGGTGAGGTGCCCGAGCCGGAGCCCGGTGCGGCCGGCCAGCCGGGCTACCTCGAACCGTCCCCGGCGGCCGCCACCCGCCGGCCCACCCACGGCGCCGGGCCGTCGCGCGGCGCCGGCTCCCGCCCCGGATACGGCGAGTACGGCGATCCGGCGTCGCGCGGCGGGACCGCGATCGACGGCGGCCCGCCCTACGCCGCCCCGGCGGCCGCGCCCGCCGGAGCGGGCTCAGGCTCGGAATCGGAATCGGGAGCGGGCTCGGGGCCGGGGACGGCGGTGGCCGAGCGGGCCGACTCCGACCTGGCGACCGGGCCGACCGCGGCCGTGCCGGCACAGCGCGGGGCGCCCGCCGGCCCGGTCCCGGGCGCGGCCTCCGCCACTGCCCCGGCCACCGCGTCGAACCCGGCCCCGGCTCCGGCCACGACCGCCGGGAACCGGCCGGCCACCGTCGCCGAGGCCGCCGCCGCCCGGTTCGGCAACCAGGGCGGCGCGCCGTCCAGCGGATCCGCGCCGGCCCCGGCCGCCGCCCAGGCATCCGCTCCGGCCGATGCACCGGCGGCTGCACCGGCATTCGTTCCGCGGCGGGACCCGGCCGCACTCACCGTGCTCCGGGTGATCACCTACGTGCTGGTGTCGCTGTCCTGCCTGATCTTCCTGGCCGGTGCGGTGTACGGCGTCGTCGCCTGGCTGGAGCTGCGCGAGGCGCTCAGCACCTCGCCGCTGTTCGGCGGGATCGGAGGCTGATCCGGACACCCGGCCGGGCTCACAGCCGGGCCAGCACCTCGCGCAACCGTGCGTCGAACGCGGCGGGATCCTCCATGAACCCGATGTGCCCGCCCGGGAACCGCTCGGGCGTCACACCCAGCCGGTCCGCCAGCGCGCGCGAGGTCAGGTCGCAGAGCTGGTCGCCGGAGTCCGCGCCGATCCCGACGGTTACCCGGCGGCCGCGCAGGGCGTCGAGATCGGGCACCCACCGCCCGGTCTCGCGCATCTCGTGCAGGAAGAAGTGCCGCTCGTCGGCCGCCTGGCGTTCCTGGTCCGGCTCCGGACCGTCGGCCCCGGGCAGGCCGGTCGCGGCGGTCTCGCCCGGGCCGTCCCCCGGCCCCTCGGTGGGGTCCGCCGCCGGCGGCCCGACCGGCAGGTTCGCTGCCTCCATGAACAGCGCCCAGGCCGCACCGGCGCCCTGCTCCCGGTAGCGCCGCACCATCTCGTCGTTGGTGGCCCGCCGGGCGGCCGCATCGGGCAGCAGCTCCTGCAACGGCGGCTCGTGCGCGACGACGGCGTGCACCAGCTCGGGCCGCGCCTGCAACAGTGCGAGCGAGACGACCGCACCGCCGCTCGACCCGAACAGCGTCGCCGGCCCCTGGCCGAGGTGCTCGACCAGCGCCGCGAGGTCCGCGGCGCGCAGCGGCACCGGGGAGTCGGCGTCGACATCGTCGACCGGGCTGCGGCCGGTGCCGCGCGGGTCGAACGTGACGACGGTGTGATCGGCTGCGAGCAGCGCGGCCGTCGCGGCGAACCCGTCCGCCCCCATCGGGGACCCGACGAGCACCAGCAGCGGGCCGGTCCCGCGGACGTCGAAGTGGATACGGGCCCCGGCGACGTCCAGCACGGCGTCGGTGAGGGTTCCTGCGGTTTCTGCGGTGCCGGTCACGGGGTACCTCCGGTCGGTTCGGCCTGCACGGGTTCCGACCGGCGGCGGACCCGGAACTCATCGCCGTACGCTGGAGATCGTGCCGAGAACGGTGGGCCGACCGATCGCCAGCCGCATCACGGCGATCCTGGGCGTCCTGCTGGCGCTGTTGCTGCTCGGCGGGGCGCTCGTGTGGTTCGCCGAGCGCCGCGGCCTGACCACCGACGACCTGTGGGAGATCGTCGACCCGCCCCCGCCGGAGCAGTGCACCGAGGACGATCCCACCTCGGCGGGCTGCCTCACGCCGAGCACGCTGCGCCTGCACGACGCGGCGGTGGCCCGGTTCGGCGAGCCCGGACCGGACGCGCCGGTCCGGTCACTGACCTGCTGGTCCGAGCACGCCTGGAACCCGTCCAGCGACCATCCTCAGGGGCGGGCCTGCGACTTCTTCCCGGCCGGCTACGGCGAGTTCCCCGCCGGGACCGACCTGGAGCAGGGCTGGGCGGTGGCGGACTGGCTGCGGGAGAACTCGTCCGAGCTGCGGGTGCGGTACGTGATCTGGCAGGGCCGGATCTGGTACCGCGGCGCGGGAGACGCCGGGGAGGGCCGGGCGGGCTGGGGCCGTCCCTACGACGGCGGCGGCATCTACGACCCCGACGACGCGACCGGCGGGCACTTCGATCACGTGCACGTCAGCGTCCGGCCCTGACCGGCGACGGTCAGAGGACCTGCTCGCCGTACATCTCGCCGAGCGGGTCGGCGATCAGCTCGACCCGGGCGCCGTCGGGATCGCGGAAGTACACCGAGACCCCGGAGTGCACCTCGTGCTCGACACCGGCCTCGGTCAGGCGCGCGACGAGCGCGTCCCACCGCTCCGGCTCGACGCTGATCGCGATGTGGTGCAGCCCGCCGAGCACCTCGGCGTACGGGCCGACGTCGAGCCCGGGGAAGTCGAAGAACGCGAGCAGGTTCCCGTTGCCGATGTCGAAGAAGAAGTGCGACGAGCCCGGGTAGTCCCGGTTCTCGATCAGCTCGGTCAGCGGGAAGCCGAGCACGTCCTGGTAGAACCGGACGGTCCGCTCGACGTCCGAGCTGACCAGGGCCGTGTGGTGCAGGCCGCGGGCGGTCGAGGCCGGTCGCTCCCCGGCGGGCCTCAGGTGGGTCCGGCGGATCCGGTCGCGTTCGGCGTCGAGGGTCGGGACGTCGGTGCTCATGGTGCTCAATCCCTTCGGTGCTGCTGGGCGATCAGTGCTGCTGGGCGATCAGTGCTGTGAAGTCCGCGACGTCGTCGAAGGCGTCGGTCCGTGCGGCCCGCGGCCGGTGCGCGCCGACGTCGGCCAGCTCGCCGGCGGCCCGCTCGATCCGGTCCTCCAGGGTGCTCGACGAGTCGGTGGCACCCCAGTCCTCGGGGGCGGCGAACACGGCGGTCGGGACGACGACGGCGTGCAGGTGCGCGAACAGCGGGCGCATCGCGTGCTCCAGGGCCAGCGAGTGCCGCGCCGTCCCGCCGGTGGCGGCGACGAGCACCGGGGTGCCGGTCAGCGCCTCCCGGTCGAGGACGTCGACGAACGTCTTGAACAGGCCGCTGTAGGACGCCGCGAAGATCGGGGTCACCGCGATCACGGCGTCGGCCAGCGCGACCGAGTCCAGGACCGGCGACAACGACGCGTTCGGGAACCCGGTGAGCAGGTGGTCGGCCAGGTCGTGGGCGTGCTCGCGCAGCTCCACGGTCTCGATCTCGACCTGCTCCCCCCGGTCCCGCAGCGCCGCCGAGGCGGCTGCGGACAGCCGGTCGGCGAGCAGCCGGGTCGACGACGGCGTCGACAGCCCGGCGCTCACCACGACGATCCTGCGTGTCATCAGGCGGCCTCCGTCCCCTTCTCACCGTCGGTCTCCTCCGTGTCGGCGGTCGTCGCCGCGACCAGCGTGGCGTGTGTCGGCGCGTCCGGCACGCCGGGCGCGCGCAGCGCCGCGAACTCCTTGCGCAGCACCGGGACGACCTGCTCGCCGAGGATGTCCAGCTGCTCCAGCACGGTCTTGAGCGGCAGCCCGGCGTGGTCGATCAGGAACAGCTGACGCTGGTAGTCACCGACGTAGCCACGGAACCCGAGGGTCCGGTCGATGACCTGCTGCGGGCTGCCGACGGTCAGCGGGGTCTCCCGGCTGAAGTCCTCCAGCGAGGGACCGTGCCCGTAGACCGGCGCGTTGTCGAAGTACGGCCGGAACTCGCGCACCGCGTCCTGCGAGTTGGCCCGCATGAACACCTGGCCGCCGAGCCCGACGATCGCCTTCTCCGCCGGTCCGTGGCCGTGGTGCTCCCAGCGCTTGCGGTAGAACTCGACCATCCGCCGGGTGTGCGACGCCGGCCAGAAGATGTGGTTGTGGAAGAAGCCGTCGCCGTAGTAGGCAGCCTGCTCGGCGATCTCCGGGCTGCGGATCGAGCCGTGCCAGACGAACGGCGGGACGCCGTCGAGCGGGCGCGGGGTCGAGGTGAAGCCCTGCAGCGGGGTGCGGAAGCGGCCCTCCCAGTCCACCACCTCGTCGTCCCAGAGCTTGCGCAGCAGCGCGTAGTTCTCGACGGCGAGGTTCATCCCCTGCCGGATGTCCTGGCCGAACCACGGGTACACCGGGCCGGTGTTGCCGCGGCCAAGGGTGAGGTCGATCCGGCCGCCGGACAGGTGCTGCAGCATCGCGTAGTCCTCGGCGATCTTCACCGGGTCGTTCGTGGTGATCAGCGTGGTCGCGGTGGACAGCTGCAGCCGCTCGGTCAGCGCCGCGATGTAGCCCAGCGTCGTCGTCGGCGAGGACGAGAAGAACGGCGGGTTGTGGTGCTCGCCGAGCGCGAACACGTCCAGCCCGACCTCCTCCGCCTTGCGCGCGATGGCGACGACGTCGGAGAGCCGCTGCGCTTCGGTCGGCGTCCGGCCCGTCGTCGGGTCGGTCGTGATGTCGCTGACCGAGAAGATTCCGAACTGCACGACTACCTCCGAGATTGTTGACCTGTCATCTATATTCTGTCCGAACGTAGGTGACGCGTCAACTATTCCGGTAGTCTGGGACGCGTGACACGGTGGCTGGACGAGCGCGAGCAGACGACGTGGCGGGGTTACCTGCGGATGCAGGCGAGACTGCAGGCGGAGCTGCACCGCAGGCTGCAGGCCGAGTCGGGCCTGTCGATCGCGGACTTCGACGTGCTCGTGGCGCTCACCGACCGGCCGGACGAGCGGGTGCGCGTGCTGGAGCTCGCGACGTCGCTGGAGTGGGAGAAGAGCAGGCTGTCGCACCACCTGGCCCGGATGCAGCGGCGCGGGCTGATCACCCGCGAGGAGTGCGACGACGACGGCCGCGGCAACTTCGTCGTCCTGACCGACCAGGGGCGGGCCGCCATCGAGCGGGCCGCCCCCGGGCACGTGGAGTCGGTCCGGGAGCTGGTCTTCGACACCCTCGCCGACGACGACGTGGACGCGCTCGCCCGGATCACCGGGGCCGTCGGGGCACGGTTGGACAGGGCGCGGCGCTGACCCCTCCGCAGCGCCGCGCCCGCGTCCGGGTCCGGGTCCGGCCGGAACCACGTCGGCCCGTGACCGGGTCGGTCGGGGCCGAGTCGCTCGAGGCCGGGTCCGGAGCCGGGTAGCTCGCGGCCGGGACCGGGCCGGGTAGCTCGCAGCCGGGACCGGGCCGGGTGGCTCGCAGCCGGGACCGGGCCGGGTGGCTCGCGGCCGGGTCCGGGCCGGGTGGCCGGCCGCGTTCCGCGGAACGCCCCTGGGTCCCCTGCACCGGGCGGATCGCGTTCCGCGGAACGCGATCGCGGCCTGCCCGGCCGGTGCGGTGGGCGTTGGGCGGGCCGTGTCCTGCGCGTGCGCATCACCGCTCCCACCGCCCCGGCCGCGTTCCGCGGAACGCACCCACGGCACGATCCCTGCCGGCCGGGCCGGGTCCGCGGAAGCCGATCGGGCCACACCCGGCGGCCGGACCACGTTCCGCGGAACGCGCCGGGAGCCTCGTCTGCCGGCCTGGTCGCACTCCATGGGAAGCGCCGGGAGCCGGGCCCACTGCGTTCCGCGGAACGCAGTTCCGGACTGCCTGCCGGCCGGACCGCGGCCCCGCCGAACGCGCCACGCGGCTCGCCGCTTCGGCCGGCGACGGCGACGGCGAACAAGCCACCCGCCGTCACCGCCCGCCGCTGCTCACCACCTGCCCCGGCCTCCGTCCGCGCCGGCTGTCCGTCCGGCTCACCCCCCGACCGGCTCACCGCCGGCCGTCCGACTTGCCACCCGCCTGATGCACCGCTGACCGCCCGATGCCGCTGCCGCTCAATGCACCGCTGCCGGTCCGATGCACCGCTGCCGGCGCGGCTCACCGCTGCCCGGCGTCCCCGACGGTGCTCCCGGGGTAGCGGGTGCGGAGCAGCCCGCGACAGAAGTGCGCGTTGCCCTCGATCGAGATGCGCTGCGACCGGGCCATCCGCAGCTTCAGCGGAACCTGCTCGGCCGGGTACGGGACTCCGTCGTGCCCGACCAGCACCGGCTCGCCGTCACCGGTGCCGAGCCCGATCGCGGCCCGCCGCCTGCGCAACGCGTCGGTGCCGGGACCGGCGGGCAGGTCGCCGAGCGTCACCCCGTGCAGCGACTCCGGGGTGCGGTCCGGGTCGGCGCGCAGCAACGCGGTCAGCGCGCGCTCCATCGCCGCGGCGTGCGCCTTGCGCCGGAACGTCTCCCGCAGGCCGTCGAGGTCGGAGTCGGCCTCGTGCCGGAAGGTGCCGCGGTATCCGGCGTCGGCGGCCAGGCCGGCGTTGATCAGGTCCGAGTCGTGGTGGTCGTCCAGCTCGACGACGATCTCACCGGTCCAGTCGAGCGCGGTCAGGACGTCCTTCGCGTCGGACGCCATCAGATAGGCGAAGTTCGGGGCGCAGAAGGCGGTGGGCAGCCGCAGGTGGACCTCGACCCGGTCGCCGTCCACCTCGATCGACCGGACGAACTCCAGGTCGGTGATCGGCTCGTCCAGCTCCGGATCGACGACGGCGTCCAGCGCACGACGGGCCGCCGCGACCCGGCAGCCGGGCCCGCCCACCGCCGTGGCCGCGGCGGTCACGGCAGCGCCGGAACCACCCCGAACACCGGCGGGGCCAGCGGGGACGCCGGCGGCGCCATCCGGAAGACCGACGGGGCCGGCGGGAGCGCCGGCTGGGCCACCGGCGGCGTCGAGCACCGGCGTGTTCACGAGGCCACCGCCACTTCCTCCGGGGTCTCGTCGCACGGCTGCAGCTGCTCCGGCACCTCGATGTCGTACATCGTCGCGGCGTTCAGGCCGAGGATCTTCTTCTTCTGCGCGGTGGTCAGCGGCGCGTACTCGGCCAGCTCCTCGGGGATCTGGAAGTCGACGAACCGCTCGACCAGCCAGCGCGGCGTCCAGATCGCGTAGTCGCTGGAGAACTGGATGCGGTCCTCGCCGATCCAGTACAGGAGCTCGCCGAGGATCTGGGCGAAGTACTTGGGCCGGGTGTGGATGAACGGCATCGCGACCGCCAGCCCGGCGTGCACGTTCGGCTCCTGGGTGGCGATCCAGCAGAAGTCCTCGAGCCGCGGCAGCCCGCAGTGCTCGACGACGAAGTTCAGCTCGGTGAAGTCGGTCGCCACCTTGTCGACGTCGGCCACGTCGAACGCGTCCCGGTCCAGCGGCCGGATGGTCGGCCCCTTGTGCACGTGGATGTTGCGGATCCCCAGCTCCTGGGCGGCCTCCAGGTACCGGTAGGACCAGAGGTCGTCGAGCTTCCAGCCGCGGGAGTCGCCGTGCCACTCGGCGGTGTAGAGCTTGACGCCCTTGAGGCCGAACCGCTTCGCGTCCTCGCGCAGCCGGCGTAGGCCCTCCTCCCCGTTGCGCGGGTCCCAGTTGTGGTTGTAGGTGAGCCGGTCCGGGTTGGCCCGGGCGAGCGCGAACGCCTCCTCGGTCTGGCCGAAGCCGTTGACGTAGAACTCGCCGAGCCGGGCCGGCTGGAAGATCGCGTGGTCGACGTGGCCGTCGATGAACAGGTCCTTCATCAGCCGGTCGCCGCCCTGGTAGAGGTAGTCCTCGTAGGGCCAGACCTCGGACTCCGGGCTGAGGTTGCGGTGGTAGTCGTAGAAGCAGTCGATGAACTGCCTGCCGTGGATGTTGCGCTGGTTCTCCGGTCGCGCGTCCCACAGCGCCACGTGCGCGTCCACGATGAAGTAGGACTCACCGTTCGTCGAGTACATCGTCGTCCTCCCGGTCGCGGCGAGGTGGTGGACACCCCGCGACTGCGCGGGCCGGTGCAGGTCCCGCGTCGGAGCCCGACGGTAGGAACGCCGGACACCCGGATGGCGCCCCCGGCGTCTCAACCTGAGACGAGACGGCCGCGCCGGGGCGTGCACCGTGGAGACACCGGCCGGGTGGGAGGTGCATGATGGGGCAGCCGCCGGCGCCGGCGCGGATCTCGGCGTCCTGGATGCGCAGCGAGACCTACGGCGCGCCGACCGAGGCGGTCAGCCCGGCCTTCACCGGCACCGTCGACGACGGGTCGCTGTTCGCCCGCTGCGGCAGCGAGGTGCTCGCCGGGCTGCACGAGGCGTTGCCGGGCGAGCCGATCAGCCTGATGCTCACCGACGCCGAGGGCGTCGTGGTGTCCCGGCTGTGCGACGAGCGCGCCCTGCTCGACGCGCTCGACGACACCTACCTGGCCCCCGGGTTCGCGTTCGGCGAGCGGGAGGTGGGCACGACCGGGCTCGGGCTCGCGCTGGCCGACCGGGTGCCGTCGCTGGTCCGCGGAGACGAGCACTACTGCGCCGGGCTGTGGGGCTACACCTGCGCCGCCGCGCCGGTGCTCGACCCGGTCGACCAGAACCTGCTCGGCAGCATCAACCTCACCACCTGGTCGCAGCGCTCGTCCGGCCTGCTGCTCGCGCTCGCGCGCACCGCGGCCGGGCAGACCTCGGCGCTGATGCTGGCGCACGGACGGGGCGCGGCGTCCCGCCCGGCGCCGCGCGGCGAGGTGTTCCGGATCGCCCCGCAGGCGCCCGCGCTCGCCGCGGACGGGCTGTCCGCCGGCTGGCGGCAGGCGCTCGACGAGGTCGCCGCGGCGCTGCGCGACGGCGCCCGGGTCGGGATCGTCGGCGAGCCCGGCGCCGGGAAGTCGGCGCTGCTGGCGACGGCGCTGCGCGCGGCCCGGCCACGGCACCGGGTGCTGCACGCCCGCCCGCCGGCCGCCGCGGACGCCGTCGACTGGCTGTCGCTGTGGGCGCCGGAACTGGGCAAGCCGGACACCGCGGTGATCGCCGGGCGGGTGCACGAGCTGCCCGCCCCGGTCGCGACCCGGCTGGCCGGCCTGGTCCGCGCGCTCCCGCCGACCGCCCTGAGCATGACCGCCGGCTCGGCCGACGCGGTGCCCGAGGCGCTGGGCCGGCTGCTCGACGTCGTCGTCGAGGTCCCCGCGCTGCGGCACCGGTCGGCGGACGTGCTGCCGCTGGCCCGGCACTTCGCGCGGCCCGGGACGACCTTCACCGACGACGCCGTCCGCGCCCTGCGCGGCCATCCGTGGCCGGGCAACGTCGAGCAGCTGCGCCGGGTCATCCGGGACGCCTGCGCCCGCAGCACCGTCGTCGACCTGCGGCACCTGCCCGCCGAGCTGCTCACCGGCCGGTCCGCCGCGCTCACCCGGATCGAGGCGCTGGAACGCGACGAGCTGGTGCGCTGCCTCAACGGGCACGGGATGAGCGTGACCCGGGCCGCCGAGGAGCTGGGGATCTCCCGGGCCACCGCCTACCGGCGGGTGCAGCGCTACGGCATCACACTCCCCGACCGGGCCCGCTGACACTCACAGCCTGCGCACGCAGGAACCCACCCACACGCCGCCGAGCAGCACGACGATCCCGCCGGTCACCAGCGCCCCGACCACGAGCAGGGACACCCCGCCGGCGAGCACCAGGGCGGCGACGAGGAGCTGGATCCACAGCAGCACCGCCCCAGGATTGCACCGCGCACGATCCCGCGCACGATCCCGCGCACGATCCCGCGCACGATCCCGCGCAGCACGGCGCACCATCGCGCGCACAGCGCGGCGTACACCCACAGGGACACCACCGGGGTGCCGCGAACCGCGTCCGGTGCCATCATCGGTGCAGCGGGCAACGTTGCTCGCAGGGCCGCCCGGGTGACGACGTCCGACCGATCGGACGCACTGTCCACACCCGTTCGGCCGTTCCTGCGGCGGCCGGGGGAACCTGCACCCTCCCCGGACGTCACAGGTGGTGACGGACGGCGTCCGGCCGCGGTGCCCGGGGCGGCGTCCGGACGCACCGGGGGACAGGGCACCATTTCCGGGTGGTACCTGATCGGAGGCTTGCGTGATCGGACTGTCGGACACCGTGGCCGCGTTGCTGGCCGCGATCCCGGCTGCGCCGATCCGGTCGCTCCTCGTGATCGGTCTCGGGGCCTTACTGGAGGGCCCGATCGTCACCGTCGCCGCGGCCGCACTGGCCGGCGCCGGTCAGCTGCCCTGGTGGGGGGTGTGGCTGGCCGCGGTGGTCGCCGACGTCGTCGGCGACACCCTGCTCTACGCACTCGGCAGGCACGGCGACCGGCCGGCCGTCGCCCGGGTGCTGGTCCGGCTCGGCCTGTCCGACGCCCGCCGCGAGGCCCTGACCCGCGAGGTGCACACCCACCTGCCCCGGATCGTCGTCGGGGCGAAGCTCGTCGACATCGGGGCGATCCCCGCCTACCTCGCGGCCGGTCTGGCGAACGTCGGCTACCAGCGCTTCCTGTCCTGGATCATCCCGGCGACCGCGGTCCGGGCGGCCGTGCTCGTCGGCATCGGCTACGCGGCGGGCGACCGGCTCGCCGCGGACCTGGAGAGCCGGCCGTGGCTGCTGGTCGTCGCCGGGATCGCGGTCGGTGTGGCGCTGGTCGTCGGCAGGCTGGCGATCGTGCGGGCCACCGCGGGCCGCCGCCGGGCGCACGCCCGCTGACCGCCGCCGGCGTGGGACGCGCCGGGCGGCGCGGGCCCGGCGGTCCGGACATCCCGCCCAGCTGACGGGAACGCGTTGACAGGCACCGCCGGGCCCGGGTGGGCTGGGCGGTGGTCCGGGACCCGCCCCTGGAGCCCTCCCGTGCTCGACGTACGCCGCCTGGCGATCCTCCGTGCCATCCGTGACCACGGGTCGCTGTCCGCGGCGGCCCGGTCGCTCTACCTCTCGACCTCCGCCGTCTCCCAGCACATGAACGCCCTGGAACGTGAGGCCGGGCTGCCGCTGCTGCTGCGCGCGCCCGGCTCCGGCGGCCGGCTCACCGCGGCCGGGGAGATCCTGGCGGTGCACGCCGAGGCGCTGCTCTCCCGGCTGGCGGAGGCCGGCGCGGAGATGGCCGCGCTCGCCGCGCAGCGCGCCGGGCGGCTGCGGGTCACCGCGTTCGCCGGGCCGGCGGACACGCTGCTGCCCGCCGCGCTGGACCGGCTCCGCGCCGGGTTCCCCGGGGTGGACGTCGACGTCCGGGTGACCGGAGCGGACGACGCCGTCGCCCGGCTGCGCGCCGACGAGACCGACCTGGCGCTGCTCACCGGGGTGCCCGGTGCGGGCGGCGGCGAGGACGGCGTCGTCAGCACCCCGGTGTACGCCGAGCGGTTCGTGCTGCTGGTGCCCGACCGGCACCGGTGGCGGCACCGGCCTGCCGTCCGGCTGGACGAGCTGGCCGGGGAGCGGTGGATCCTGGGCGGGCCGTCCGGCCCGACGCCCGAGGAGCGGATCGTCCGCCGGGCCTGCCGGGAGGCCGGGTTCGTGCCCGCGGTGGCGCACCGGGCGGACGCCCCGGACACGGTCCGCGAGCTCGTCGCGGCCGGGACCGGGATCGCGCTCGTCCCGGAGCTGACGACCGGTGACCGGGCGGCCCGCGGAGCCGGCGCGGTCGCCGTCGTCCCGGTCGCCGGCCGGGCGCCGGTCCGGGACGTGCTCGTCGCGACCGCCCGCGGGGTCCGGAACCGGCCCCCGGCCGTCGAGGGGCTGCTGCGCGCGCTGCGCGAGGCGGCCGCGGCGCACGCCCTGGACCGGACGCTCACCGCGGCCGCCGGCTGACCGGCCGGATCACCCCCGCAGCTCGGGGAACGCGTCGTCGCGCCACTCGAGCGCGGCGGCCGCCTCCGGCTGGTCGGTCTCCCGCCGGCGCAGCTCCACCCGGCGGATCTTCCCGGAGATCGTCTTCGGCAGCTCGGTGAACTCCAGCCGCCGCACCCGCAGGTAGGGGGCCAGGTTCGCGCGGGCGTGCGCGAGGATCGCCAGCGCCGTGTCCCGGGTCGGCTCCCAGCCGGGCGCCAGCGCGACGTACGCCTTGGGCACGGCCAGCCGGACCGGATCGGGCTGCGGCACCACGGCCGCCTCCAGCACGGCCGGGTGCTCGACGAGCACGCTCTCCAGCTCGAACGGCGAGACCTTGTAGTCGGACGCCTTGAAGACGTCGTCGGTGCGCCCGACGTAGAACAGGTAGCCGTCGGCGTCCCGGGTCGCGGTGTCCCCGGTGTGGTAGAAGCCGCCGGCCATCGCCTCCGCATTCCGCTCGGGGGAGTCCAGGTAGCCGGTCATCAGGCTGAGCGGGCGGCGGGCCAGGTCGATGCAGATCTCGCCCTCGGTGTCCGAGACCTCGCCGGTGGCCTCGTCGACCAGCACCACCGGGACGCCGGGCAGCGGGCGGCCCATCGAGCCGGGCTTGACCACCGAACCGGGGGTGTTGCCGACCGACGCGGTGGTCTCGGTCTGCCCGAACCCGTCGCGCAGGGTGAGCCCCCAGTGCCGCTGCACCTGCTCGATGATCTCCGGGTTCAGCGGCTCGCCCGCCGCGATGACCTCGCGCAGCGATCCGGGCCCGCCGGACAGGTCGGCCTTGATCAGCATCCGCCACACCGTCGGCGGAGCGCAGAACGTGCTGACCCGCCGGCTGCGCAGCGTCTCCAGCAGCGCCGCGGCGTCGAACCGGGTGTAGCTGTAGAGGAAGATCGTCGCCCCGGCGATCCACGGCGCGAAGAAGCAGCTCCAGGCGTGCTTCGCCCAGCCCGGGGAGCTGATGTTGAGGTGCACGTCGCCGGGGGTGAGCCCGAGCCAGTACATGGTGCTCAGGTGACCCACCGGGTACGACGCCTGGGTGTGCTCGACGAGCTTCGGCCGGCTGGTGGTGCCGGAGGTGAAGTACAGGAGCAGCCGGTCGTCGGCGGTGGTGCCGGGATGCTCGAGCGGTGCCTCGGCGTCCGCGGCGGGCACGGTGTCGGTGTCGGTGTCGGTGTCGGTGTCGGTGTCGGCGGCGGTGTAGTCCAGCCAGCCCGGCGCCGATCCGCCGACGGCGACCAGCACCCGGCCGTCGTGCAGGCCGGCGAACTTCTCCGCGCAGGACGCGTCGGCGATCACGAACCGGGCCGCGCCGCGCTCGAGCCGGTCCGGCAGGTCGAGCGCGCCGAGCGCCGTCGTGGTCGGCATGACGACCGCGCCGAGCTTCATCACGGCGAGCATCGACTCCCACAGCTCGACCCGGTTGCCGAGCATGACCAGCACGCTGTCGCCGCGGGAGACGCCGAGCGAGGCGAGCCACCGGGCGACCCGGTTGGAGCGGCGGCGCAGCTCGTCGAAGGTCCAGGAGCCCTCGGTGCCGTCCTCGTCGACGATCTGCAGGGCGGGCCGGTGGTCGCCGTCGGCGATCACGTCGAACCAGTCGTGCGCCCACTGGAACGGGCCGGACAGCTCGGGCCAGCGGAAGTCGGCGACCGCCTTCTCGTGCTCGCCGTGCAGCGCGACGAGCCGGTCCCGGGCGTCCCGGAGGATCTCGTGGTTGGTGCTCGGGTGGCTGGTGCTCATGCGTGCGCCTCCGCGTTCTCGGTCTCGTGCTCCAGGGCCCGGTTCCGGGTCTCGTGCAGGAACGAGACGCTGACCAGCGAGATCACCGCGGTGATCGAGAGCATCACGCCGATCGCGATGCTGCCGAACGAGGCGGCGAGGCCGGGCGCGAGCAGCGGCGGGATCGCGCCGCCGAGGACCCCGGCCAGGTTGTAGCCGAGCCCGGCACCGGTGTAGCGGTGCTCGGCCGCGAACAGCTCCGGCAGGTACGACCCGGCCGGGCCGTAGGACACCGAGAAGATCACCAGGGTGACCGAGAGACCGATCCCGAACGCCAGCGGCGTGCCGATGTCCAGCACCGGGAACAGCGCGAGCGCCCAGACGATGCCGGCGATGCAGGAGACCCGGATGACGTTGCGGCGCCCGAACCGGTCGGACAGGATCCCGGAGATCACGATCCCGGCGCCGAAGATCACCGACGCGCCGATGCCCAGGCCGAGCACGACCGGGCGGGGCAGCGCGGCGCCGTCCGGGTCGGTGCCGTAGGCGGTCAGGTACGCGGTGCCCATGTAGAAGAAGGCGAACAGCATGGTCAGCGCGCCGGCCGACAGCAGCACCTCGCGCGGCTGGGCGCGGACGGCCTCCAGGAACGGCAGCCGCTTCGACCGGTCCAGGGTGGCCGCCTCGGCCTTGGCCCGGACCTGGGCGTCCTTGAACGCTGGGGTCTCCTCGATCGAGAGCCGGACCCACAGGCCGACGCCGATCAGGGCGATCGAGAGGATGAACGGGATCCGCCAGCCGTAGGTCAGGAACGCGTCGTCGTCGTCGCCCATGACCAGGCCGGTGACCAGGAAGGTGCCGGACGACAGCGCGAACGCGATCGCCGGGCCGAGCTGCGGGAACACCCCGTACAGCCCGCGCTTCTCCTTCGGCGCGTACTCGGCGGTCAGCAGGGTCGCGCCCGCCCACTCGCCACCGACGGCGAAGCCCTGGCAGAAGCGCAGGAACACCAGGATCAGCGGGGCGGCGACGCCGATCGTCTCGGCCGAGGGCAGCAGCCCGATCAGCACGGTCGCGATCCCCATCAGCAGCAGGGTCGAGATCAGCGTCCGCTTGCGACCGATCCGGTCGCCGTAGTGGCCGAAGATGACGGCGCCGACCGGGCGGGCGAAGAAGGCGACGGCGAACGTCGCGAAGGACGCGACGGTGCCCGCGGTGGCGCCGAGCGCCGGGAAGAAGACCGTCGGGAACACCAGCGCGGCGGCGGTGCCGTAGATGAAGAAGTCGTAGAACTCGATCGTCGTCCCGGCACAGCTGGCCGCGGCGACCCGGCGGAGCGGGACCGGTTTCGTCGTCTCCGGAGGGGACGCGTCGGACATGGGCAGGGGCTCCTCGTCGAGCGGGACGGGTGTCGGCGGATGGGTGGACGAGAGGTTCACCGAGCCGGTGCCGGTGCCGCTACCCACCGAAGTGGGGCTACCCACTTCGGGGGGTAGCCGGCTCGCAGGGCGCTTGACGCCGACCGGGACACATGCGACAACGCACCCGGGACGCGGATGATGAAGCACATCCGCGCGCACCGATGGAGGGCACCCGTGGTCGACGGTGGCACGGCGTGGGACGCGGCCCGGGACGCGCGCAGCGACGCGGCCGGTGGCCCGGCGTGGCATGCGGCGGAGGACGTCGTGGCGCGGACGCTGGAGGCCTCGCTGGCGCGGCGGCTCGGCGAGCTGCACCGCAGCACCGGGCTGCCGGTGGTGTTCGGCGGCGCGACCCGCAGCTGCGCGGCCGGGCAGAAGCTGACGATCACCCGGCTGGCGGGCACCCTGGGCGACTCGCTGCGCCAGCTGGACGTGGTGTCCGGGCGCGGCCTCGGCGGTGCCGCGATGGTGCGCAGGCGGCCGTGCCGGGTGAACGACTACGCCTCGACGGCCGGCATCACCCACGACTACGACCTGCCGGTCGTCGAGTACGAGAAGCTGACCTCGATCCTGGCCTACCCGATCATGGTGGGCGGGGCGGTCCGCGGGATGGTCTACGGGGCGGTCCGCGCGGATCGGCCGATCGGTGACGTCGCCGTCCGCCGGACCGGTGCGATCGCCACCCAGGTCGCCCGGGACGTCACCGCGGCGCTGGAGCCGGTCGCCCCGGCCCCGGGCGGCGGGGCCGGCCCGGACCGCAGCACGGCGCTCGACGAGCTGGCGGCGCTGGCCCGGTCCACCGCCGATCCGGGCCTGCGGGCCAAGCTCGACCAGATCCACCGCGCGCTCACCGGTTCCCGCCCGCCGCCGGCCGCCCCGCCGGGGACCCTGCTGGCGCCGCGGGAGGCGGAGGCGCTGCGGCTGGTGGCGGTCGGGGCGAGCAACGCCGAGATCGCCGCGGACATGGGCCTGGCGGTGGACACCGTGAAGACCTACCTGCGCAGCGCGATGCGCAAGCTCGGCGTGCACAACCGCACCAAGGCGGTGCTGGCGGCCCGCTCCGCCGGCCTGCTCTGATCCTCCCTTCGGGTCGGGCCCCGGGGCACCCGGCGGGTGCTGCCGCCCGGGGGCGGGTGCGGGGAGCATCATGGGCAGGCATGAGCCGGGTGCACGCGTTCTCCGACGACGCTCTGGGTGACGCCGACGCGGTCGGTCTGGCCGAGCGGCTCCGCCGCCGCGAGGTCTCGGCGGCCGAGCTGCGGACCGCGGTCGCCGGGCGGGCCGCGCTCGTCGAGCCGCAGCTGCACGGCCTGGCGCTGGACCGGATCGCCGATCCGGTGACCGGCGAGCGGGCCGGGCCGCTGGCCGGCGTCCCGACGCTGGTCAAGGACAACACCGACGTCCGCGGCTGGCCGGTCACCAACGGCACCGTCGCCTACGTCCCGGCGCCCGCCCGGGAGCACGCCGAGGTCACCCGGCAGCTGCTGGCGACCGGCCTGGACCTGCTGGGCCTGACCCGGATGCCGGAGTACGGCCTGAACGCCTCCACCGAGTTCGCCGCCGCCGAGCCGACCCGCAACCCGTGGGACCCGCGGTTCTCGGCGGGCGCGTCGTCCGGCGGGGCGGCGGCGCTGGTCGCGGCCGGTGTGGTGCCGGTCGCGCACGCCAACGACGGCGGCGGCTCGATCCGGATCCCGGCCGCGGCCTGCGGGCTGGTCGGGCTGAAGCCGACCCGGGGCAGGCTCGCCCCGAACGCGAACGGCGCCCGGATGCCGATCGACCTGGTCGCCGACGGGATCGTGTCCCGGACGGTGCGCGACACCGCGACCTTCCTGGCCGCCGCGGACCGGTACCGCCGCAACCCGGCGCTGCCGCCGGTCGGCCTGGTCGAGGGCCCGGCCCGCCGGCGGCTGCGGATCGGGTTGGTGCTGGACTCGCCGACCGGCGCGCAGATCGACGCCGAGACCCGGACGGCGGTCACCGAGGTGGCCGAGCTGCTCGGCAAGCAGGGGCACCTGGTGGAGCCCGCGAGCACCGGCATCGGGTCCCGGTTCGTCGACGACTTCCTCGACTACTGGGGGCTGCTCGCGTTCTCGGTGGTCACCGGCGGCCGCTGGCTGCACGGCCGCACGTTCGACCCGGACCGGCTGGACGCGCTCACCCACGGCCTCGCCGACCACTACCGGAAGGCGATGGCCCGCACCCCGGTGTTCCTGCACCGGCTGCGCCGGGTCGCGCAGTCCTACACCGAGCTGTTCACCCGGCACGACGTGCTGCTCTCGCCGGTGCTGGCGCACACCCCGCCGGAGATCGGCTGGCTGAGCCCCGCGGTCGGGTTCGACGAGCTGACCCGGCGGCTGCTCGACTACGTGGCGTTCACCCCGCTGTGCAACGTCGCGGGTGCCCCGGCGATCGCGGTGCCGGCCGGGGCGGCGGGCAACGGGCTGCCACTGGGGGTGCACCTGTCCACCGCGGCCGGGGACGAGCGCACCCTGCTGGAGCTGGCGTTCGCGCTGGAGTCCGACCGGCCGTGGCCGCGGATCCAGGGCTGAGCAGCGGCGGCCCCGGACCGCTCAGATGTTGCCGCGGCGCTCCTGCTCCCGCTCGATCGCCTCGAACAGCGCCTTGAAGTTGCCCTTGCCGAAGCCGAGCGAGCCGTGCCGCTCGATCAGCTCGAAGAACACCGTCGGCCGGTCCCCGACCGGCTTGGTGAAGATCTGCAGCAGGTAGCCGTCCTCGTCGCGGTCCACCAGGATCCCGCGGGAGCGCAGCTCGCCGATCGGCACCCGGACCCGGCCGATCCGGGCGCGCAGGTCCGGGTCGTCGTAGTAGGCGGCCGGGGTGTCGAGGAACTCGACGCCGCGGGACCGCAGCACGTCGACGGTGCGCAGGATGTCGTCGGTGGCGAGCGCCAGGTGCTGGACGCCGGGGCCGCCGTAGAACTGCAGGTACTCGTCGATCTGCGAGCGCCGCCGACCGGGCGACGGCTCGTTCAGCGGGAACTTCACCCGGTGGTTGCCGCTGGCGACGACCTTGCTCATCAGCGCCGAGTAATCGGTGGCGATGTCGTCGCCGACGAACTCGGCCATGTTCGTGAAGCCCATGATCCGCCGGTAGAAGTCGACCCAGGTGTCCATCCGGCCGAGCTCGACGTTGCCGACGACGTGATCGAGCGCCTGGAACAGCCGTGGCCCCCGGTCCGCGACGGTGGACGAGCGGGCGACGTAGCCGGGCAGGTAGGGGCCGGTGTAGCGGGAGCGGTCGACCAGGGTGTGCCGGGTGTCGCCGTAGGTCGCGATCGCGGCGGTCCGGACGGTGCCGTGCTCGTCGGCGAGGTCGTGCGGCTCGACGAGCACGGTGGCGCCGTGCGCGCGGGCGTGCGCGATACAGCGGTCCACGTCGGGCACCTCGAGGGCGATGTCGACAATGCCGTCGCCGTGCGCGCGATGGTGGTCGGCGACCGGGCCGGCCGGGTCGACGGCGCCGCGCAGCTCGAACCGGACCGCACCGGAGCGCAGCACGTACGCCTGGTGGTCGCGGTTGCCGGTCTCCGGGCCGGAGTAGGCGACCAGCTCCATCCCGTGGACGACCTGGTGGACCAGCGCGGCCTGGGTGGCGTTGCCGACCGCCCACACCACGGCGTCCCAGCCGGTCACCGGGAACGGGTCGCGGGAGCCGTCGTGCTCCACCAGGCCGACCAGGCGGTGCAGGGTGGCGGCGTCCAGCTCGGCCAGCCGCTCGGCGTCGGTGAGGGTGTGCTCGACGGTCATCGGGTCACCTCCGAGGTGGGGCACGGGTGTGCACCGAGGACACCTCAGTCCGGCGAGCTCGGCAACCAGCCCAGCAGGATCTGGCGCCACCGCCCAGATCGGCCCGGCATGAGCCGTGCCGTGCTGGGCGCAGCGCCCAGCAGCCGTCGGTCACCTCCCGGGCCCGCGCCCGGCCCAGCTCCAGGCATACGCCGGGTCCTCGACGGCCGCGCCGCCCGGACCGAGCGACAGCGGCGCGAAGGTGTCGACCATGACGGCGAGCTCGTCGAAGAACTCCGCACCGAGCGACCGTTCGACCGCGCCGGGCTGCGGGCCGTGCGAGTGACCGCCCGGGTGCAGCGAGACCGAGCCCTGCCCGATGCCCGAGCCCCTGCGGGCCTCGTAGTCGCCGCCGCAGTAGAACATCACCTCGTCGGAGTCCACATTGGAGTGGTAGTAGGGCACCGGCACGGCCAGCGGGTGGTAGTCGACCTTGCGCGGCACGAAGTTGCAGATCACGAAGTTGCGGCCGGCCAGCACCTGGTGCACCGGCGGCGGCTGGTGCACGCGGCCGGTGACCGGCTCGAAGTCGGCGACGTTGAGGGTGTAGGGGTACAGGCAGCCGTCCCACCCGACGACGTCGAACGGGTGGGTGGGCACGACGTGCCGGGTGCCGGTGACGCCGTGCTCCCCGCCGCGGTGCTTGATCAGGACCTCGACGTCGGTGCCCTCCACCAGCAGCGGGCCGTCCGGGCCGTGCAGGTCGCGCTCGCAGTACGGGGCGTGCTCGAGCAGCTGGCCGTAGCGGGACAGGTACCGCTGCGGCGGCCCGATGTGCGAGCTCGCCTCGATCGCGTACAGCCGCAGCGGCTCGGACCCGGCCGGCACCCAGCGGTGCGTGGTGGACCGCGGCAGCACCACGTAGTCGCCCTCGCGGGCGTCGATCACGCCGAACACCGTCTCCACCACGGCCGCGCCGGACTCGACGTACAGGCACTCGTCGCCGATCGCGTTGCGGTACAGCGGGGAGGGCGCACCCGCGACGACGTAGGAGATCCGCACGTCGGCGTTGCCGAGCACCAGCTGCCGCCCGGTCACCGGATCGGCCGCCTTCCAGTCCGGCCCGCCGAGCCCGTGCAGCCGCAGGTGCCGCGGGATCAGCGGCCGGTTCTCCCGCAGCTCCTGGCCGGGGAGCTCCCACGGGGCCGCGTCGACGATCGCCGACGGCACCCCGCGGTGGTAGAGCAGCGAGGAGTCCGCGGAGAACCCCTCCTCCCCCATCAGCTCCTCCCGGTACAGCGTCCCGTCCGGGGCGCGGTGCTGGGTGTGCCGCTTCGGCGGGACGTCACCTGCTCTGCGGTAGTACGCCATCGGACCGACTCCTCCCCCGTGGGCTGCGGTGCGGCCCGATACTCCCGGCGGCCGGCCCGGTGGCGCCAGCGGGCGGCCTACCGTTGCTCCGGTGACGACCGACGACCTGCCCGGCCGCCCCGCGCCGTCCGGGCCGCCCCGCACCCGTCCGCTGGACCCGGCCGGGCTGGATCCCGAGCGGGCCGCACTGCACGCCCGGATCGCCACCGGGCCGCGGAAGGCGCAGGCCGGGGTGCCGCTGACCGACGAGCGGGACCGGCTGGTCGGCCCGTTCGGGGTGATGCTGTTCTCGCCCCGGATCGGCGACGCCGTGCAGCAGGTCGGGGCCGCGCTGCGGTTCGACGACGACCTCCCGCCGCGGCTGCGCGAGCTGGCCGTGCTCGCCGTCGCCGTGCACCACCGCAGCGCGTTCGAGTGGTCGGCGCACGAGCGTCCGGCCCGGGAGTCCGGCCTGTCCACCGGGCAGCTGCGGGCGGTGCTCGACGGCGCCGTCCCGGACGGGCTGGACGCCGCCGAACGGACCGCGCTGGACGTCGTCCGGACCCTGCTGACCACCCGTGACCTGGACGACGACCGCTACGCCGGCGCGCTGCGCGAGCTCGGCCGGGACACCCTGGCCGCGCTGGTGTGGCTGACCGGCTACTACGCGATGCTCGCCGGGGCGCTGGCGGTGTTCCGGCCGGAGTAGCGGGTACCCGCGGTCAACGGCCTACCGCGCGCGGCCGCGATCGCGGATGCTGGGTGTGCCGGAGCCGGGTGGAGGGAGCAGCGTGACCGGGACCGTCGTGGGGCAGACCGTCGCCTCCGCCATGCACACCTTCCCGAAGACCTGCCGGCCGGCGACGACGGTCGGCCAGGCCAGGGCGCTGTTCGGCAAGCCGAAGGTGCACGCGCTGCTGCTGGTCGACGACGACGGGCTGCTGCACGCCGTCGTCGAACGGGCCGACCTGGCCGGACGTGCCGACGCCGCACCGGCCGCACCGGCCGGCCGGCTGGCCGGTCGCACCGTCGGACCGACCGCGGACCTGCGGACCACCTGGGACGCGATGGCGGGCGAGGGGCGGCGCAGGCTGGCCGTCGTCGACGACGGCGGCCGGCTGCTCGGGCTGCTCTGCCTGAAGCGGTCCGGCCGCGGCTTCTGCTCCGACGAGGGCATCCGCGCCCGGGAACGGGAGCGCGCCGGGCCCGGCCGGACCGCCCGATCGGGGTGATCGTCGCCACATCGGCGTGAGGGAGCCGGCCGTGGGGCACTCCCACCCACGCAGGCAACCCGAGGAGGTCATCGTGTCGTTCACCGACAAGATCAAGAACAAGGCCGAGAACGCCACCGGCGTCGCCAAGGAGAAGGCCGGCGAGGCGACGGGTGACAACGAGCTGCGCGCCGAGGGCAAGGCCGAGCAGAGCAAGGCCTCGCTGAAGGACGCCGGCGAGAAGGTCAAGGACGCCGCGTCCAACGTCAAGGACGCCTTCACCAGGGACTGACCGCCCGGGGCCTGCGCCCGCGGAACCCGCACCGGGTCCGCGGGCGCCGGCCGTCCCGGTCAGCCGCCGGATCCGCGGGCGGCGGACAGCCCGGCGGCGACCAGCGGGGCCGTCGCGTCGCCGATGCCGTCGAACCCCTCGCCGCGGGTGTCGCCGCGCAGGTGCCGCTCGTGGATGCCCTCGGCGATCACCGCGATCTTGAGGTAGGCCAGCCCGCGGTGGAACGCCCAGTCCCGGGGCTCCCGGCCGGAGGCCGCGGTGTAGCGGGCGACCAGCTCGTCCGGGGCGGGCATCCGGGCGCTGGTCGAGGCGGCCGTGCCGGCCAGCACCGGGGCGAACACCTCGTCCCGGTAGACGGTGTGCAGCGCGAGATCGGCCAGCGGATCGCCCAGGGTGGCCATCTCCCAGTCCACGACGGCGAGCACCCGGGTCGGGTCGGCCCGGTCCAGGATGGCGTTGTCGATCCGGAAGTCGCCGTGCACCACGGCCGCGTCGCTCTCCGCCGGGCAGCCGGCGTCGAGCAGGGCGTGCAGCGCGTCCACGTCGGGCAGCTCCCGGGTGCGCACCCGCTGCCACTGCGAGTACCAGCGGTCGACCTGGCGGCGCAGGTAGCCGGCGGGCCGGCCGAGCCCGGCGACCGGCTCCGCGGTCACGTCGACGGCGTGCAGCGCGGCGAGCGTGTCGACGAGCGCGAAGGCGCAGTCCCGGACCAGGCCGTCGGACCAGCCGGCCAGGTCCGCCCCGCCGCGCACCACGATCCCGTCGACGAACCCGGTCAGCGCGAACGGCACCCCGAGCACCGAGTCGTCGGCGAGCGCGACCGCGGGGGCGACCGGCACGCCGGACCCGGCGAGCGCCTCGACGAACCGGAACTCGCGCGCCATGTCGTGCGCCGACGGGGTGAGCGTGCCCAGCGGCGGGCGGCGCAGGATCCAGGTGGCGGCGCCGTCGGTGACCCGGTAGGTCAGGTTGGACCGGCCGCCGGAGACCAGCTCGGCGGTGACGCCGCCGCGGTACCCCTCGGCGTTCCCGGCCAGGAAGCGGTCCAGCGCGACCAGGTCGAGGCCGTCCGGGCCGCTCACCGGACGCCCGCCGGCCGCGCAGCCCCGGCCGACCCGGCCGACCCGGCCGACCCGGCCGACCCGGCTGTCCCGGCTGTCCCGGCCGACCCGGCAGTGTGCCGGCCCACCACCCGGCGGGCGATCGACCAGCGGTGCGTCTCGGACGGGCCGTCGTAGATCCGGAACGGCCGCACCTCGCACAGGAACCGGCCCAGCAGCACGTCCCCGGAGACGCCGAGCGACCCGCAGAGCTGCAGCGACCGGTCGACCACCCGCCACACGGCCTCCGCGGTGAAGGTCTTCGCGATCGACACCTCGGCCCCGGCGTGCCGGCCCCGGTCCAGCTCCCAGCAGGCGCGCAGGATCAGCCCGCGGGCGGCCGCGACGTCGATCTCGTTGTCGGCGATCATCGCCTGGGCCATGCCGAGGTCGCCGAGCCGGGAGCCGAACAGCCTGCGCTGCGCCGCGTGCCCCACCGCGATGTCCTGGGCCCGGCGGGCGATCCCGAGCCAGCGCATGCAGTGCGTCATCCGGGCCGGGCCGAGCCGCACCTGGGCGTAGCGGTAGCCCTGGTCGGCCTCGCCGAGCACCGCGTCGTCGCCGACCCGGCAGTCGTCGAAGGTGACCTCGAGGTGCCCGCCGTACAGCGACTCGTCGAGCGTCGGGATGTGCCTGCCCACCTGCATGCCCGGGTTGCCGGCGTCGACCAGGAACATGGTGGCGCCGCCACGGTCCCCCGGCTCGCCCGCGGTGCGGGCCATCACGATGGCGAAGGCGGCGCCGTCGGCGCCGGTGATGAACCACTTGCGGCCGTCGATCCGCCAGCCGCCGGGGACCCGGGTGGCGGTGGTGGACAGCGCGTCCGGGTCGGAGCCCGCGCCGGGGGCCGGCTCGGTCATCGCGAAGCAGGACCGCACGTCGCCCGCCGCGAGCGGGGCGAGGTAGCGCGCCTTCTGCTCCTCGCTCGCGATCTGCTCCAGCATGTGCACGTTGCCCTCGTCGGGCGCGGCGATGTTCAGCGCGATCGGGCCGAGCAGCGAGTAGCCGGCCTCCTCGAACACCGCGGCCCGACCGCACATGTCCAGGCCGTGGCCGCCGAACTCCTCGGCCGCGTGCGGCGCGAACACCCCGGCCGCGCGGGCCCCGGCCTGCAGCCGGCGGCGGACCTCCTCGGATCCGACGACGCCGTCGTGCGCCACCTCGACCGGGATCACCTCCTCCCGGACGAACCGCCGGGTGCGGTCGGTGAGCTCGGCGACCCGGGGGTCCGGCTCGAAGTCGACGGCCATGTCTCCTCCTGCGTGTTGGCTAATAGTCATTAGCCACCATGACGACTGGTCGACGCAAGATGCTGCCGCACGGGTCACAGCTCGGGGATAGACTGCTAGCCGTGCGGGAGGCGGAGATCCGGTCGGCCGCGCTGGAGCAGTTCGTCCGGCGCGGCTACGAGGCGACGACGATGGCCGACATCGGGGCCGCCGTCGGGATGCGCGGACCCAGCCTCTACAAGCACGTCAGCTCCAAGCAGGACCTGCTCGCCTCGCTGATGCACGCCACGATGACCGCGCTGCTGCGCGACCACGACGCGGCGGTGTCCGGGGTGGACGATCCGGTGGAACGGCTGCGCCGGGCGGTCGACGCGCACGTCCGGTTCCACGCCCGGCACCGGCGGGAGGCGTTCGTCGGGAACCGGGAGCTGCGCAGCCTCGTCGAGCCGCACCGCTCGGCGATCCTGGGCCTGCGCGACAGCTACGAGCAGCGGTTCCGCGCCCTGATCGGCGACGGTGCCGCGCGCGGCGCGTTCCGGGTCGCCGATCCGCAGCTGGCGTCGTACGCGATCCTCGATCTCGGGATGGGCGTCGCGGTCTGGTTCCGGGAGGACGCCGGGCCGACCGAGAACGACGTCGCCTGGGCGCAGGTGGAGTTCGCGCTGCGGCTGGTCGGCGCGTCCGTCCCGTGACGGCGCGGGGCGTAGGCGCCGTCCCAGCGGCCGCTCGTCCGCCTCGGACGCGGCCTCCCGGTGCACCCCGCCGCGTTCGGTCGCGCCGAAGCCGGACAGGGTCGCGAAGTCCGCCAGGAAGGTCGGGGCGCCGTCGTCCGCCATCGGGTCCTCCTCGTTCGCCGGGTCCCCCATCGCAGCACTGCCGGTGCGCGGCGGTCACCCGCGCGGCGCCGCCGGTTCACCGACGACTGCTGTGCAGCTGCGCAGCGGATCGGGCGCTCCATGACGACCACGTTTCGTTGTGCACCCGCACAGTCAGTCTGCGGCCGGCAGATCGCGGCGTACGTGCGTTCCGCCCGGCCGCCGGGCCGCCGATGCTGGCACGACCCCAACACGGACGGCCCCCTGGAGGCGGCATAGCCGGCGAGACGGCGGACGGGAACACCGGCGGAAGGTGACCGTCACCGACGCCGAGGCGCGCAAGGTCGCGTTCGGCGCGTTCGTCGGCACCGCGCTGGAGTGGTGTACGACTTCTTCCTCTACGGACGGCGGCCGCGGTGATGTTCAACCGGCTCTACTTCGCGACCGACGACGTGGTGGTCTCCACCCTCGCCGCGTTCGCGGTCGGGTTCGCCGCCCGGCCGTTCGGGGCGGTGGTCTTCGGCCACCTCGGCGACCGGATCGGCCGCAAGCGCTGCCTGATCATCACCGTCACCATGATCGGGATCGTGACCGGCCTGATCGGCCTGCTCCCCGACTTCGCCGCGATCGGGATCGCGGCGCCGCTGCTGCTGACCCTGCTGCGGCTACTGCAGGGCGTCGCGGTCGGCGGCGAGTGGGGCGGGGCGGGGCGGTCACCCTGGCCGTCGAGCACGCACCGCCGGAGCGCCGCGGCCGGTACGCCGCGATACCCAGGTCGACTCCCCGGTCGGCACGCTGCTGTCCTCCGGGGCCTTCCTCGCCGTCGCGCAGCTGCCGCCGGAGAGCTTCGACGCCTGGGGCTGGCGGATCCGGTTCCTGGCGGCGTTCCCGCTGCTCGCGGTGGCGGTGTGGCTGCGCAGGCGGGTCGAGGAGTCCCCGCTGTTCGAGCAGATGCTGGCCCGGGACGAGCGGTCCTCGTCCCCGGTCCGGGAGGTGTTCGCGCGGGCCTGGCCGCAGCTCGCGGTCGGTGCGGGCACCACGCTGCTCGGCGTCGGCGGCTTCTACCGGATCTGGCGTGGTGGCACCCCGGTTCTTCGTCGAGCGGGACCGGGTCGCCACCCGGGACTGACCGCGGCGCGCGGCCCGGGCCCGGCCGGATCAGATCGAGGCGAGGATGTCGAAGCCGGCGCCGTCCGCGGTGGCCAGGTAGATGCGCTGCTCGGTGCGGGCCCCGGTGACCCGCACCGTCCCGCGCGGGCCGTCGTGGCAGGACCGGTCGGCGACCTCGGTGAGCGGCCCGATCTCGGCGGTCCCGGCCCGCTCGACCAGCCCGGCCAGCACCCGGACGCCGTCGTAGCAGGACTCGCCGGGGGCGTTCAGCACCGGCGCGTCCGGCCCGAACCGGCGCACGTAGCGGGCGCCGAAGCCGAGACTCTCCGCGGTCGGCAGCGACTCGAAGTAGCCGGCGGCGGTGAACACGTCCCGGGACGCCCGGGCGCCGGTCTGGGCGAGCATGCTCTCGTCCATCAGCGGGGCGAAGCGGGCGCACCGGTCCTCCAGGCCGCGCCGGGCGAACTGCCGGTTGAACTCCACCGCGTCCCGGCCGACGAGCAGCATCAGCACCCCGTCGCCGTCGCCGGACTCGATCCGGCGCAGCACCGGCGCGAAGTCGGCCGTGCCGAGCCGGACGAACCGCGCCCCGTCCAGCGGCGGTGCCCCGCACTCGCGCAGGAACCGGTGCACCAACTCGGTGGAGCGGCGCGGCCACACGTAGTCGTTGCCGACCACGAACCAGCGCCGCACCCCGATCTCCTCGCCCATCCAGCGCAGCGCCGGATACAGCTGGATCTCCGGGGTCTCGCCGATCGCGAACACCCCGGGCGCGGTCTCGCCGCCCTCGTAGAGCGCGGTGAACACGTAGGGGACCCGGCCGCGCAGCCGCGGCACCAGGTGCTGCCGGACGACCGAGGTGTGCCAGCCGACCACGGCGTCCAGCCGGCCGGCGTCGGCCAGCCGCCCGACCTCGTCGGCGACCCGTGCCGGGCCGGCGCCGCCGTCCACCACGATCAGCCGGACCGGCCGGTCGAGGATCCCGCCCGCGGCGTTGATCTCCTCGGCCGCGAGCCTGGCGCAGAGCAGGCAGGACGGCCCGTAGAGCGCCTCGGAGCCCGCGAACGGGATCACGAGGGCCACGGTGAACTCCGTCATGTCCCATCACCCCGGTGTGCAGGCCCCACCGGGGCCAACGCACGCCGGGTTGCCGGGTATTTCCGGATCGGCGACCGGACGGGTTGCGGCACACGCCCGCTGCGGCGTCCGGCGGCGCCCGGTGCGCCGGTCGGTGCAGCGGCGCCGCGGCCACCGGTGCGTTCCGCGGAACGCACCGGGCGGGCGGGTCAGGCCGAGTTCCCGGCGCGTTCCGCGGCGGCGATCGAGCGGAGCTGCTCGTAGCGGATCGTCCCCCCGGCGGCACCCCAGTTGCCGTCCGGCACCTCGTGCACCAGCGTCCACACGTGCAGCCCCTGCTCGTCCGGCAACCCGGCGGCCTCGGCGACCAGCCGGTGCACGTCGGCGACCAAGCCGTCCTTGCGGCGCTGCGAGAACGCGCGGTCGGGCACTGTCACGTCGACCCGGAACCGGGTCGCCGACCGACCGTTGACGCGCAACGCCCCGGCGGGCGTCTCATGCAGGTAGGTCCAGGTGACCTCGCGGAAGAACTCGGTGTCCGGCGCTTTCTCCCACTCCAGCAGGCAGGTCGCGAGGCGGTCCAGGAGACCGGCGGCGACCTCGGCCTCCAGCGCCCCGGCCGGGACGGTCAGCTCGATCATCGGCACGATGTCCTCCTTCGTCGGATCACCGTAATATGCTCTAGGACATAGAGCATGGTCAAGGAGGCCGGGAGTGCCCACGGGGACACCGCGGCGTGGGCAGACGCGCCGCCGCATGATCGAGAGCACGATCGCGCTGCTCCGCGAGCGAGGGGCCGCGGGGACGACGATCGACGCCGTCCTGGAGCACAGCGGAGCCCCCCGCGGCTCGGTCTACCACCACTTCCCGGGCGGCCGGCGGGAGCTGCTGCGCCGCGCCCTGGAGGGCGTCGACCAGGCGATCTCCGTACTGCTCGAGGCGGCCCCGGTCGACGACCCCCGGCGCGTGCTGGACACCTTCGCGACGTTCTGGCGGACCGGGCCGGGCACCGGCGGCGGGACCCTCCCCGGCTGCCCGGTCGTCGCACTGGTCGTCGACGAGGCACCGGCCGACCCGGAGATCGCCGCGCTGGCGCGGGACGTCCTCGACCGCTGGCGCGCCCGGCTGGCGTCGACGCTGACCGCGGCCGGGCTGCCGGCCGACCGCGCGGCACGCCGGGCGACGCTCGTGCTGGCCGCGCTGGAGGGCGCGGTGCTGCTCTGCCGCGCGGACGGCGACAACGCCGCGCTGGACGCGACCGTCCGGGAGCTCGGCGACCTGCTCGACAGCCGGTGACGCTTGACCAAGGACTATGTCATGTCACATAGTTACTGGCGGTAACACTTCCTGCCGATCTCCCGGGAGCGACCCATGACTGCCCACGACGGGGCCTGGCGCAAGACGGCCTGCATCCTCTGCGAGTGCAACTGCGGCCTGGAGGTGCAGGTCACCGGGCGGGAGCTGACCCGGATCCGGGGGGACCGGGAACACCCGGGATCGGCCGGCTACACCTGCGAGAAGCCGCTGCGGCTCGATCGCTACCAGAACGGGCCACACCGGCTCGACACGCCGCTGCGCCGCCGCCCGGACGGGAGCTACGAGGAGATCGACTGGGACACCGCGCTGGACGAGATCGCGGCCCGGCTCGCCGCCGTCCGGGACACCCACGGCGGCGAGTCGATCTTCTACTACGGCGGCGGCGGGCAGGGGAACCACCTGGGCGGCAGCCACGGGCGAGCGCTGCAGGCGGCGCTCGGGGTGTGCTACGCGTCGAACGCGCTGGCCCAGGAGAAGACCAGCGAGGGCTGGGTCGATCTCCAGCTGCACGGCAACCACACCACCGGCGACTTCGAGAACTGCGAGGTCGCCGTGTTCATCGGCAAGAACCCCTGGCAGTCGCACGGCGTCGCACGGGCCCGGCCGGTGCTGCGCGAGATCGCCCGCGATCCGGCCCGGACGATGATCGTGGTCGATCCGCGGCGGTCGGAGACGGCCGAGCTGGCCGACCTGCACCTGCAGCTGCGCCCCGGCACCGACGCGTGGTGCATGTCCGCGATCGCGGCGACCCTGGTCCAGGAGGACCTGATCGCGCACGACTGGCTGGAGCAGCACGCGACCGGTGTCGACGCCGTCGTCGCCGCGCTGTCCCTGATCGACATCACCGGGCACGCCGGACACTGCGGGGTGCCCGAGGAGCTGATTCGCACCGCCGCCCGCCGGATCGCCGCGGCCGGCAGCGTCGCCACCTACGAGGACCTCGGCGTCCAGCACTCGTCGAACAGCACGCTGGTCGCGTACCTGAACAAGATGCTGTGGCTGCTGACCGGCAACTTCGCCAAGCCGGGCGGCCAGCACATCCACTCCTGGATGTTCCCGATCGCCGGACGCTGGCATCCGGTCCCGCCGCAGGCCGGCGTGGGGCCCGCGGCCGGGCTCCGCCGCCGGATCGGCCGGGCCGCGATGCGCCGCGGCGCGCCCGCACTGCGCAGGGTGCTGCGGTCGGCGCCGGACCGGCTCCGGCCGCTCGCCGAGCGGGCCGCCGCGGGCATGCTGCGGGCCTTCTTCGATCCGGTCGCCGTGCCGGTCGCCCGCCCGATCGCCGACGCGGTCGGCCGGCTCGAACACGACGGCACCACCCCGGTGACCGGGGCACGCATGCTGTACGGCCTGATCCCGTGCAGCTCGATCGCCGACGAGATCCTCACCGACCACCCGGGCCGGTTCCGGGCCATGTGGGTCGACGGCTCCAATCCGGCCCACTCGCTGCCCGGTTCGGAGCGCTTCGCACGGGCGATGCGCTCGCTCGACGTCTCGGTGGTCGTGGACGTCGCCTTCACCGAGACCGCCCGCCAGGCCGACTACGTGCTGCCCGCCTCCAGCCAGTTCGAGAAGTACGAGGCGTCGATGTTCACGCTGCACTTCCCGCACAACACCTTCCAGCTGCGCCGGCCGTTGATGGACCCGCTCCCGGGCACCCGTCCGGAGGCCGAGATCTACGCGCAGGTCGTCGACCGGCTCGGCGTCGTCGAACCCCGGCTGCTCGACGACCTCACCGCCGCCGCCCGGACCGGGCGGGCCGCGTTCGCACTGGCCCTGTTCTCCACCGTCGAGCAACGGCCCGAGCTGGCGGGCCTGCTGCCGCACCTGCTGTACCGCACGCTCGGCACGACGCTGCCCGCCGGGACCGAGTCCACCGCGCTGGTCTGGGGGCTCGCCCAGCTCTGCGCGATCTCCCAGCCGGACGCGGTCGCCCGGGCCGGGTTCGACGCGCCGGGCTTCCGGCGCGGGGAGCAGCTGTTCGCGGCGATCGTCGACCGGCCGCAGGGCGTGCTGTTCAGCAGCGACCGGCACGACGACGCCTGGGACTACGTCCAGCACCCGGACCGGCGCTTCCACGCCGAGATCCCCGAGCTGCTCGACGAGCTCGCCCGGGTCACCGCCGTCGCCCCCGCGCACGCCGACGCCGAGTTCCCCTTCGTGCTCTCCGCCGGTGAGCGGCGCGCCTTCACCGCCAACGTGATCATCCGGGACCCCGGCTGGCGGCGCCGGGACGCCGACGGCGCGCTGCGGATCAACCCGGACGACGCCGCCGCGCTGGCCGTCGGCACCGGCGACCGGCTGCGGATCGTCACCGCCTCCGGCTCCGCCGTGACCACCGTCGAGGTCAGCGACCGGATGCAGCCCGGGCACGTGTCGCTGCCGAACGGGATGGGCGCCGGCTACCCGACCGGCGACGGCCCGACCGGACCGGAGGACGTCACCGGGGTCGCGCTGAACACGCTCACCCGGGCCGCGGACCGCGACCGGTTCTTCGGCAACCCCGGCCACAAGGCCGTCCCGGCCCGGCTGGAGCCGCTGGGCGATCCGGCCTGAGATCGGCCGGTCAGCGGCGGCGCAGCACCGCCAGCAGCTCCTCCAGGGTGGCCAGGCTGTGCCCGGCGAGCAGCTCGTCGAGGTGCGGCAGTGCGGCCACGATGCCGCCCTGCACCGGGAGGTAGCCGTCCTTCCCGGCGTGCGGGTTGACCCAGACCAGCCGGTGCGCGAGCCGCGCCAATCGGCCGGCCTGCTCCCCCAGCAGCTCCGCGGTGCCGCGCTCCCACCCGTCGGAGAACACCACGACGGTCGCCCCGCGGGCGGTGCCGCGCCGGCCCCAGACGTCGACGAAGATCCGCAGCACCTCCCCGAGCCGGGTCCCGCCCGCCCGGTCCACGATCGCGGCGTCGGCGGCGCGCAGCGCGTGTTCCGGATCGCGCAGCCGCAGCTCCCGGCTGACCCGGGTCAGCCGGGTGCCCAGGGTGAAGACCTCGGTCGACGCCGGGGACCGGCGGGCGACGACGTGCGCGAACCGCAGCAGCGCGTCGGCGTAGGGCTGCATCGACCCGGAGACGTCGATCAGCAGCACCACCCGCCGGGGCCGCCGCTCCTGGTCGCGGCGGTGCAGCGCGCGCAGCTCCCCACCGGCCCGCATCGCGGCCCGCAGGGTGCGCCGCGGATCGGCACCCCCGTGCCGGGCCGGGCGCAGCCGCCTGCTGCGGCGCAGCGGCGGGTCCGGGCGCAGCCGGGCCAGCAGCACCCGCAGGTGCTCCCGCTCGGCCCGGGTGAGCTCGGCGATGTCCCGGTCCCGCAGCACCTCGGTCGTCGAGGCGGCGACCGCGATCTCCAGCACCTCGGCGCTGCCGTCGGCGTCGGCGTCCGGGTCCCGGCCGCTGCCCAGCGGCGCCGGCCGGGCCGGCGGCGGGGTCGCGGCGGGCGGCGCGGTGCGGGCCGTGATCGCCGGATCGAACCAGGTCGCGAATGCGATGTCGTAGCGCGGCAGGTCGTCCGGGTCGGAGCAGAGGGTGACCCGGCCCGCCCGGTACGCCCGCTCCCGGTCGGTCACCCCGAGATGCCCCACCGCCTGCAGGAACGCCGCGACCCGGTCGGTCGGCACGGCGAGGCCGTCGTGCCGCAGCACCGCGGTGAACCCGGCGAGCGCGGCGACCGGGCCGCCCGCCGGGCGGCCGACCAGCAGCGGATCGATCCGGGCGATCGCGTCGGTCCGGGCGGTGTGGATCGGACCGGGCGGCGCGTCCGGCCCGGTCACGACGAGCCGTGCCGCGCCAGCACGGCGAGCGCGCGCTCGGCGTCCTCCCGGTACTTGAGCACCGCGCCGAGGGTGGCCGCCGCCCCGTCGAGGTCGAGCGTGGTGGACCCGATCAGCTGCAGCGCCTGCGCCCAGTCCAGGGTCTCGGCGACGCCCGGCGGCTTCACCAGATCGGCCACCCGCAGCGCCGCGACCGCCTCCGCGACCTCGGTCGCGAGCCGCTCGGACAGCCCGGGCAGCCTGCTGCGCAGGATCCGGATCTCGCCGGCGACGTCGGGATGGTCGAGCCAGACGTAGAGGCAGCGGCGCTTGAGCGCGTCGTGCACCTCGCGGGTCCGGTTCGAGGTGAGCACGACCGCCGGCGGGCTGACGGCCCGGATCTCACCCAGCTCCGGGATGGTGACGGCGTGCTCGGTGAGCACCTCCAGCAGGAAGGCCTCGAACTCGTCGTCGGCGCGGTCGATCTCGTCGATCAGCAGTACCGAGGGGCTGGTGCGCAGGGCGCGCAGGATGGGGCGGGCGAGCAGGAACCGCTCGTCGTAGAGGCTGTGTTCGACGGTGTCGGGATCGAGGTCGCCGCCGGTGGCCTCGAGGGTGCGCAGGTGCAGCAGCTGGCGGGGGAAGTCCCAGTCGTAGAGGGCCTGCCCGGCGTCGATGCCGTCGTGGCACTGCAGCCGGATCAGCGGGGCGCCGAGCACCTGGGCGAGCGCCTGCGCGAACGCCGTCTTCCCGGTGCCCGGCTCACCCTCGCAGAACAGCGGCCGGTTCATCCGCAGCGCCAGGAACGCGGCGGTGGCCAGGTCGTCGCCGGGGAGGTAGCCGGTGCCCGACAGCGCCTTCGCCAGCACCTCCGGCGAGTCGAACCCGGTGGTGGACGGCTCGGCTGGGGACTCTGCCACGGATGTGCCTCCTGGGAACCGGGCGCGGCCGGGGGGATCCCCGGCCGCGCCCGGTGGTGGGAGCGGGATCAGGACTCGTCGGCGCCGATGGCACCGATCAGGCGCAGCACGTAGTCCGGCGCCAGCGGGAGCTGCCGGACCTTCGCCCCGAACGGGGCGAGCGCGTCGGCGACGGCGTTCGCCACCGCGGCCGGGGCGGCGATCTGGCCGCCCTCACCCATCCCCTTGATGCCGCCGATGCTGAACGGCGACGGTGAGCAGAGGCTCAGCACCTCGATCGGCGGGATGTCGGTGGAGGTCGGCACCAGGTAGTCCATGTACGTCGTCGTCTGCGGCTGGCCGTCGTCGCCGTAGACGAACTGCTCGAACAGCGCCCCGCCGACGCCCTGGGTGATCGCGCCGTGCACCTGCGCCTCGACGATCATCGGGTTGATCACGGTGCCGCAGTCCTCGATCGCGACGATCCGGTCGAGGGTGACCGAGCCGGTGCCCGCGTCGACCTCGCACAGCACCACGACGCAGCCGTTGGCGTAGGTCGCGGGCGGGTCGTAGAACCGGGTCGCGGTGAGCAGCGGCTCGGCCGAGCGCACCTCGGAGTCCCAGTACGCGGAGTAGGCGACCTCGGCCATCGTCTTCGACACCCCGGGTGCCCCGGAGACCGAGATGACCGAGTCGTCGATCGTGAGGTCCTCCGGGTTGGCCTCCAGCATGTTCGCGGCGACCTTGAGGATCTGTTCCCGCACGTCGGCGGCGGCCCGGGCGACGGTCGCGCCACCGATCACCGCGCTGCGGCTGGCGTAGGTGCCCAGCCCGTAGGGCGCCGACTCGGTGTCCCCGTAGATGACCTTGACGTCGCCGATCCCGACCCCGAGACCGTCGGCGGCGATCTGGGCGTAGGCGGTCTCGTGGCCCTGCCCGTGGCAGGACGTGCTCACCGCGACGGTGACGGTGCCGCTCGGGTCGATGGTCACCGTCGAGTTGTCGTGCGAGGGCAGCGGGGTGCCGGCCTGCGCCGAGGAGTCGCTGCCCCAGGCGGTCTGCTCGACGTAGGAGCTGATCCCGAGCCCGAGGTAGCGGCCCTGCTCGCGCAGCTCCGCCTGCCGGGCCCGGAACGCGGCGTAGTCGACCGTCTCGATCGCCAGGTCCAGCGACTCGTGGTAGCTGCCGCTGTCGTAGAGCTGCTCGGTGATCGAACGGAACGGCAGCTCGTCGGCGTGCAGCATGTTGCGGTGCCGGATCTCGACCGGGTCGATGCCGAGGCCGCGGGCGATCTCGTCGACCACGATCTCGCGGACCGTGTTCGCCGCCGTCCAGCCGACCCCGCGGTAGGCGGCGACCGGGCTCTTGTTGGTCAGCGACGCGGCGACCGTCTCGTCGTAGGCGTCGAGCCGGTACGGCCCGGGGAACGACTTGGCGGCCAGCGCCGGCTCGATCAGCGCGCTCTCGGTGTTGAACGAGTAGCCACCGCCGTCGCCGACGAACTCGCCGCGGACCGCGAGCAGCTTCCCCTCGTTCGTGACGGCCACCTCCAGGGTGATGTGCTCCTCCTTCGCCTGGGTCGCGGCCAGCAGGTGCTCGTGCCGGTCCTCGATCCACTTCACCGGCCTGCCGAGCGCGACGGCGACGAACGGGATCACGATCTCCTCGGGCGAGGTGCACATCTTCTGCCCGAACCCGCCGCCGACCTCGGGCGCGATCACCCGCACCCGGTGCTCGGGCATGCCGAGCTGGCCGGCGATGATCGAGCGCAGGAAGTGCGGCATCTGGGTGGACGACCAGACGGTGAGCTGCTTGTCGTGCCGCTCGTAGTCGGCCAGCACGCCGCGGGTCTCCATCGGGGCCGCGCCGTAGCGGTTGTGGTGGAACGAGATCTCGAAGACCCGGTCGGCGGCGGCGAAGGCCGCGTCGCTGTCCCCGTGCCGCTCGGTCTGCCGGTAGATCTCGTTGGTGCCCAGGTCCTCGAACAGCAGCGCGGCGCCCGGCGCGTTGGCGGCGGTGACGTTCGGGATCGGCGGGAGCACCTCGTACTCGACTGCCGCGCCGAGCTCCTCGGCGGCGTCCTCGGCGGCGTAGCGGTCGGCCGCGACCACGATGGCGACCGCGTCGCCGACGAACCGGACCTTGTCGATGGCGATCACGTTCTGCGGGGTGCGCAGCAGGTGGTCCAGGGCGACGTGGTCGATCAGCGGCGGTACGTCGGCCAGGTCCTTGCCGGTGAACACCCACACCGAGGTGCCGAGCCCGGGCAGCACCGAGGTGTCCACCGAGACGATCCGGGCGTGCGGGTGCGGGGAGCGGACGTAGACGGCGTGCAGCATCCGGGGCCGGACCAGGTCGGCCACGTAGCGCGCGTTGCCGGTCAGGAACCGGGGGTCCTCGACCCGCTTGGTGCGCTTGCCGATCCACTTGTCGGTGCGGATCCGCAGGTGCTCGGCGGCGAGCCCGTTCCCGGCCGCGGGGGCGGCGGTGGGGGCGGGGAGAGTCTCGGTCATGGTGGGAGGTTCCCTTCTGGAGGGGGCTGCTCGGGAGGGGCGAGACCCTGGGTCAGGACGCCCGGGCGCCGGGCTGCGCGGCCTTGGCCGACGCGGCGGCCGCCGAGACGGAGCGGACGATGTTGGTGTAGCCGGTGCAGCGGCAGAGGTTGCCGTTGAGCCCGACCCGGATCTCCTCGTCGGTCGGGTCCGGGTTCTCGGCGAGCATCGCGTGCGTCGTCATCAACATGCCGGCGGTGCAGAAGCCGCACTGCAGGCCGTGGTTGTCGGTGAACGCCTGCTGGACGTGGTCGAGCGTGCCCTCGTCGGCGAGGCCCTCGACGGTGGCGATCTCGGCGCCCTCGGCCTGCACGGCGAAGACCAGACAGGACCGGACGGCGCTGCCGTCGAGCAGTACCGTGCACGCGCCACAGACGCCGTGCTCGCAGCCGAGCTTGGTGCCGGTCAGACCGACCTCCTCGCGCAGCACGTCGGCGAGGGTGCGCCGGGGTTCGACGAGCACGTCGTGCGTCTCGCCGTTGACGGTCAGTCCGATCGGGTGCTTGGGGTGGGTCGACATCGTCGGTCGTCTCCTCGGGTTCGGTCGGTCAGCCGCGGGCGCGGTCGAGGGCGGTGCGGAGGCCGCGGGTCACCAGGACCCCCGCGACGTGCCGCCGGTAGGCGGCGCTGCCGTGGATGTCGCCGGTCGGGGTCAGGTCCGACGAGACGGCCGCGCCGGCCGAGCGGAGCAGTTCCTCGTCGACGTCGGCCCGGGCGGTGCCGACGAGCAGCTGCTCGGCCGCCGCCATCCGCTGCGGGGTGCCGCCGCCGCCGAACACGGTGACCCGCGCCTGCGAGACGGATCCGCCGGTCACCGCGACCAGGGTGACGACGCCGACGATCGCGAAGTCGCCGTGCCGGCGGGTGACCTCCTCGAACGACCAGCCCGCGCCCGGATCGGGGCGGTCGAAGGTGACCGAGGTGGCGATCTCGTCGGCGGCCAGCGAGGTCGTCAGGTAGGAGTCGAAGAAGTCGGCGGCGCCGATCGTGCGGGTGCCGCCGGGGCCCTGTGCGGTGACGGATCCGCCGAGGGTGGCGAACACGGCGGGCATCTCGGCGGCCGGATCGGCGTGGCACAGGCTGCCGACGACGGTGCCCCGGTTGCGGATCTGCGGGTGCCCGACGTGCCCGAGCGCGGCCGCCAGCATCGGGACCGCGGCCGTGACGTCCGGGGAGATCTCCACCGCGTGCTGGCGGGCGGTGGCCCCGACGGTGATGCCCGCCGGGCCGACCTCGACGGCGTCCAGACCGGGGATCCGGTTCAGGTCGACCAGGTCGGTCGGGTTGGCGAGCCGCAGGTTCATCATCGGGACCAGGCTCTGGCCGCCGCAGATGACCTTGGCGTCGGCCGCCGCCCCGAGGTGCCCGACGGCCTCCTCGACGGTCCGGCAGGAGTGGTAGGTGAAGGTGGCGGGTTTCATCGGGTGTCCCCTCGGGAGCAAGTGCGTGAGCGGCGGCGAGGTGGTGGGGTCCGCGGTCCCGCTCGGCGGTGGCGCGGGACGGGCGGATCGAGATCGAGAACGTCACCGAGCGTAGGAGCGGGCCGGATCGGCATCTTTGGAATCCGTGCCGAAGGGATCGCCGAACTTGGCGGAGCTGCACAACGCGTTGCGGGATGTCAATTCGATGCTGCGTGATGTGAATGACATGTTACGAACCGATTCCGCGGATGTCTTCGCGGATCGGCGACGCAGATGCGGTTACCTGTCCGGGTTCCGGCCGGCCGCGGCGTCCAGAACCGCCGAGATGATCTTCTGGTAGCCGGTGCACCGGCAGAGGTTCCCGGCCAGTGCCACCCGCACGTCGTCCTCGTCCGGCTCCGGGGTCCGGTCGAGCAGTGCGGTCGCCGACACCACCACCCCCGGCGTGCAGAAGCCGCACTGCACCCCGCCCGCCTCCAGCAGCGCGCGCTGGACCGGCGACGGCGCGTCGGCCGAGCCGATGCCCTCGACGGTGGTCACCGCGCGGCCGTCGGCCTGCACGGCGAGATAGGAGCAGGCGTTCACCGGGTCGCCGTCGAGCAGCACCATGCAGGCCCCGCACTCGGAGTCGTCGCAGCCCTCCTTCGGCCCGGTGATCCCGAGATCGGTGCGGAGCACCGAGAGCAGGGTGCGGTGCGGATCGAGATCGAGCGCGGACCGGACGCCGTTGGCGGTCAGGACGACGGGGACGGGTGTCATGCGGTCCTCCCGGCGGGGATGTGGTGGGTGTTCCCGGCCCGCCCGGCGGCCGCGGCCAGCGCCCGCCCGACGAGCACGGCGACCATCGCGGCGCGGTACCCGGCGCCGGCGCGCACGTCGCTGATCGGCCGGACCGACGCCCGGGCGGTGGCCCCGGCCCGGGCCAGGGCCTCCGGATCGGGGTGCCGGCCGGCGAGCAGGTCCCCGATCCCGGGCACCAGCAGGCAGGTCGGCGCGACGGCGGTGAGCGCGACCGCAGCCGCGACGAACCGCCCGTCCGGACCGAGGGTGACCGCGGCGGCGGCCCCGACCACCGCGATCTCCATCGCCCGCCGGTGTTCGAGCCGGACGTAGGCGCTGCCCGAGCGCGGCGCCGGGGCGGGCACCGTCACCTCGGTCAGCAGCTCGTCGGGGGCGGCGGCGGTCCGGCCCGGGCCGGTCAGGAACCGCTCGACCGGCAGGGTCCGGTGCCCGCCCGCCCGGCGCAGCCCGATCCGGGCGCCGAGCACGAGCAGCGGCGATCCGGTGTCCATCGCCGGGGAGGCGTTCATCAGGTTGCCGCCCAGCGTCCCGGTGGCCCGGGTGGCGGGCGAGCCGACCATCGCCGACGCGTCGGACAGCGCGGACCAGCGGTCCCGGACGGCCGGATCGGTGGTGAGCGCGGCGTGGCTGGTCCCGGCGCCGATCGTCAGACCGGCGTCGTCGACGTGCAGCCCGCGCAGCTCGTCGATCCGGTGCAGCGCGAGCAGTGACACGGGCAGCGGCGCCTTCCCGCCGCGGGCGGCGACGACCAGATCGGTGCCGCCCGCGACCGGGCGGGTGCCGGGCCGCTCGGCGAGCAGGTCGAGTGCCTCGGCGAGGGTGCCGGGGGCGGCGTAGCTGCGGTGGTTCACGACCGGGCCCCGTCGGTTCCGGGGCCGTCGGGGTCGTCGGGGCTGTCGGGGTCGTCGGGGCCGTCGGGGCTGTCGGCCGGGTCGTGCAGCGCCGCCCAGACCCGTTCGGCGGTCATCGGCAGCGCCCGGACCCGGCGGCCGGTGGCGGCGGCGATCGCGTTGCCGATCGCGGCGGTGGTGCCGACCACGGTGGGCTCGCCGACCGCCTTCGCGCCGTACGGCCCGCCCTGGTCGACCGGGTCGTCGAGGAACTCGCTGACGATCCGGGGCGCGTCGGCGGCGGTGACCAGCTTGTAGCCGAGCAGGCCCGGGTTGAGCTGGTGCCCGTCGGCGTACCGGCTGCCCTCCAGCAGTGCCATCCCCATCGCCTGGACCACCCCGCCCTCCACCTGGCCCTCGGCGCCGACCGGATTGAGCACCCGGCCGAACTCGTGCACCGCGACGACCTCGCCGACCGTGGTGACGCCGGTGTCCGGGTCGACCCGCACCCGGGCGACGTTGCAGAAGAACGACGGGGCCGCGAACGCGGCGTAGCCGAGCCGCCCGCCGCAGCCGCTGACGTCGTGCTCGGGCAGCGGCGGCGGGGTGCCGGAGCCGCTGGCGATCAGCTGGGTCGAGGCGGCGAACTCGGCGATCGGGACCGACCGCTCCGGGACCCCGCGGACCCGGACGGTGCCGGCGGCGAGCTCCAGGTCGGCGCGGTCGATCTCCAGCCGGGCGGCCGCCAGGTCGAGCAGCCGGTCCCGGATCACCCGGGCCGCCTCGACCACGGCGCGCCCGTTGTTGAAGGTGGTCTGGCTGCCGGCGCTGCCGATGTCGAACGGCCCGGAGCCGGTGTCCTGGTACTGCACCGAGAACTCCCCGGGCGCCATCCCCAGCTCCTGCGCGGCGAGCAGCGGGAGCCCCATCACCGAGCCGCTGCCGTTCTCCTGGGCGCCGGTGACGATCGTGCCGGTGCCGTCCGGGTTGATCCGCAGGTAGGCACCGGAGGGCACGGACAGGCTGAACCACCAGCCGACGGCGACGCCGAGTCCCTCGTGCGGGCCGGGCTCCGGGCCGCGTGCGGCCAGCTCGACGGCCCGGTCCAGGCACTCGACGGCGCTGGCGCTGACGAACCGCTGCCCGGTCTGCCCGGTGTCGCCGGTCCGCACCAGGTTCCGGCGCCGGAACTCGACCGGATCGAGCCCGGCCAGCGCGGCCAGCGCGTCGGTGTGCTGCTCGACCGCCCAGCAGGTCTGCGGCCCGCCGGGGGCGCGGACGCTGCCCGCCGGGGTGCGGTTGGTGTAGACGGTGTGCACCTCGGCGTGCAGGTGCGGGATCCGGTAGGGGCCGGCGACCATCATCAGGCCGATCTCGGTGGCGAACAGCGCGTCGCCGCAGTAGGCGCCGGAGTCGAGGACCAGCCGGGCCCGGCGGGCGGTGATCGTGCCGTCGCGGCGCAGGCCGGTGGTCAGCCGGATCCGGGTGGCGTGCCGGACCTTGTCGGTGGCCAGGAACTCCTCGCGCCGGCTGAACACCAGCCGGACCGGCCGCCGGGTGGCCCTGGCGAGCAGCGCGACGTGCGCCTCGAAGTGGAAGTCGCACTTGCCGCCGAACCCGCCGCCCAGGTGCGGCACGACGATCCGGACGTCGCTCAGCGGCAGCTGCAGGGTCTCGGCGACCCCGGCCCTGGCCGGGAACGGGACCTGGCTGGTGCTCCAGATCGTGACCGTCGAGCCCTGCCACTGGGCGACGACGGCGTGCGGCTCGATCGGGACGGCGTGCACCATGTCGCTGGTGTAGGTCTCGGTGAGGGTCAGCTCGGCCTCGGCGAAGCCGGCGTCCACGTCGCCCTTGACCGAGGTCATGTGGCCGCAGTCGTTGGGGCCGCGCTGCACCCCGGACTGGGTCCCGTAGCCGGCCCAGCCGGCGTGCACCGGCGCCGAGTCCGGCGCCAGCGCCGCCTCCGGATCGAGGATCGGGGGCAGGTCCTGGTAGACCACCTGCACGGCGGCGGCGGCCGCGGCGGCGTGCTCGGCGGTGTCGGCGGCGACGGCCGCGACGATCTCCGCCTCGAACCGCACCACGTCGGTCGCGAACAGCGTGCGGTCCTTGACGAACATCCCGTAGCGGACCGGCGGGGCGTCCGCCGCGGTGAGCACGGCGTGCACCCCGGGCAGCGCGGACGCCGCGGTGGTGTCGATCGAGACGATCCGGGCGTGCGGGCGCCCGGCGTAGACGAACGCGGCGTGCAGCAGGCCGGTGAACGACAGGTCGGCGGTGTAGCGGGCCTCGCCGCTCACCTTCTCCGGCCCGTCCCGCCGGACGAACCGGCTGCCGAGCACGGTGGGCGGGACGGTCGCGGTCATCGCGGGCTCCTTGCCGGGGAACGGGACGGGACGCCGGGCCGGCCGGCGGGCGGCCCGGGCATGCGCGGTGGGACGAGCGGCGGCCCGACGGCCCGCACCCGGACCCGGACGGCCGGATCGCGCAGGTAGGACAGCGGGATCTCCTCGACGCCCGCCACCCGGACGCGCTCCGGGCAGGCGCCGGCCTGCACGGCGTGGTCGACGGCCTCCGCGGACAACTCCTCGACGGCCCGGCGGAGCAGGTCGGGGCGGCCGCCGCAGATCCGCTCGGCGGTGCCGCCGACCGGGGCGACCGCGGCGCCGACCGCGTTGGCGACCTCGCCGTGCGGCGGCCGCACGACGCGGCCGACGCCGGGCAGCCGGTCCGGCGCGATCCCGCCGCCACCACCGACGACGAGCACCGGCAGCCCGTGCGCGCCGAGCCCGATCCGGTCCACCGCCTCGGCGAGCTGCTGGTCGTAGCGGGCGAGCCGGCGGGCCAGCGCGGCCCGCTCCGCCTCGGGCACCGCGACGCCGCCCGCCGTCGTCCGCCCGTCGGCGACGGCCGCGTCGGTGAGGGTCGCGAGCGGTCCGCCGTTGCACCGGGCGTCGCGCAGCGAGCCGCCGCCGGCCGGGAGCACGATCAGGTCCGGCAACCGCAGGTTGGTCACCACCCCCCCGATCGTGTACGGCGAGTTCGACTCGTCGGGGAACCCGTCGACGAGCCGGCCGACCGTGGTCCGCGAACCGCCCACGTCGACGACGACGGCGTCGGCCAGGCCGCTGCCGTGCGCGCCGCCGCGCATGCTGTTCGCCGGCCCGCTGCCGATCGCGAGGATCGGGAAGCGGGTCGCGTGGCCGAGCGCGCGCAGCGTCCCGTCGCGCTGGGTCAGGAAGCACTCGGCGTCCATCCCGTGCCGGGCGACGACGGCGCGCAGCGCCGAGGCGGTGTGCTCCACCCCGCCGGAGAGGGCGGCGTTCAGCACGGTGGCGTTCTCCCGTTCCAGCAGTCCCATCGAGCCGATCTCGTGGCTGGCCGACACGGTCACCGGGCCCAGCCGGTCGGCCAGGATCCGGGCCGCCCGCAGCTCGTCGGACGGGTCGACCGGGGAGAACACGGCGGTGACCGCGACGGCGTCGGCGCGGCCGGCGACGGCGTCGGCGAACCGGGCGACGGCGCGCTCGTCGAGCGGTGCGATCCGGGTGCCGTCGAGCTCGCAGCCACCCGCGACGATCGCGGTGCCCGCACCGACGGCCGAGCGCAGCCCGGACGGCCAGGTCGCCATCGGCGGGATCGCCCCGCTCAGCGGCGCCCCGATCCGCAGCACCGCGACCCGGCGCAGTCCGGCCCCGGCGTCCACCGAGTCCTGGGTGCGGTCGGTGCCGAGGCTGATCGCGCGGACCGCGGCCGGATCGACCGTGCCCCGGACCAGCAGCGAGGACACGGCGGTGTCGATGCACTCGGCGAGATCGGCGACGGCGGGCACCTTGGCCTGGGCGGTGACCACCCCGGCGGCGTCGACGAGCACCGTGTCGGTGTTGGTCGATCCGACGTCGATCCCCATCCGCAGACCGGTCACACCGCTGCGTTCAGGAGTCACGTCCGGCCCCCGCCACGTCCGTCCGGGCGGATCCGGACACCGGCGCCAGGTCGTACCCGAACAGCCGGGGGCCGACCACGTCGAGCCCGGCCGGGGTCCACCAGACCTCCGGGGTGGGGATCGCGACGACGCCGACCCGGCGCCCGTACTCCAGTCGCTCGGTGCCGATCGGGCGGCCGTCCTCCAGCGCGAGCACCGCGATCACGTCCGGCACGGTGGCGACGACCTCGCCGTCCTCCAGCGCGAGCAGCACCTCGTTCTGCAGCTCCAGGCGCAGGTGCCGGGTGTCGGTGGTGCCGCTGTCCACGACCGCGTGGCCCCGGGTGAAGCCGGCGCCGCTGCTGCGTTCCAGCTCCACGATCCGTCCCTCGGCCAGCACCCGGCCGCCGGTCAGCTCGGCGAGCGCGGACGGCCAGCCGTCCCGGCAGCGCTGCATGGCGGTGCCGACCCGCAGTGCGCGGGACACCGAGCCGGGGATCACCGCGGTGCGGGCGACCGAACCGGGCATCACGTAGAGCGCTCCCGCGCAGACCCCGCCGAGCGCGGCCGTGCAGCCGCGGGCGAGCCGCTCGGCGTCGGTGTTGTTCGCGGTGTGCAGCACGATGTCGTTGCCGCGCCCGTCGGTCAGGACCAGCGGCCCGGCCGGCACGCCTGCCACGTGCATCGCCTGCTGCTGCATCTCCGGGAACGCCCGGCCCATCCCGTCCGCGTCGAGCAGCGGGAGTCCGAGCAGCGCTGCCCAGGACACCGGGAGCAGACCGTTCGCCCCGGCGATCTCGTAGCACATGACGGCGCCGACGGGCCGGTCGTGCAGCGCGGCGACGGCATCCGCCAGCTGCCCGCCCTCCTGGCCGCTCCAGATCCGCTCGTGCGCGATCGTCGGCGACCCGATCAGCCCGCACGGCATCACCAGCGTGTCCGGATCGAGCCGGTCCGGCGGCAGCACCTGCACCGGCCCGGCCTCGCCGATCGCCAGCCGGGCCATCGCGATCCCGACCGGGGTGTCGCCGCCGCCACCGGCACCCAGCACGGCACAGCCCAGTGCGTAGGCCTCGATGTTGTGGTCGCTGAGCTGCACGTCGAGAAACGTAACAGCGCATTTTCCGGTCGCTATGTGCACGATGAACGAAATTTGGCATTCTTTCGGCACTTCTGACGATCGGAGATGCCGTGCCCCCGCTGAGCGAGGTTCTGCGTGCCCCCGGCCTCGCCCTGGAGCCGATCGGCGAGCAGCTGCCCGACGTCGACGTCACCTGTGTGGCCCTCGCCGAGGACCTCGAGGACCTGGGCCGTGCCCCGGCCGGATCGGTCGTCGTCCTCGGCCGCGGCGCGCACGCCGCCGTCGGAACGTACCGGTTCGACGTCGCGCTGCGGGCCGCCGCGGGCCGCGGGGTCGCCGCCGTCGTGCTGTCCGATCCCGCCGTGCCGCCCACCACGACCTCGGTCGCCGCGGCGCAGCGGCACGGGATCGCGCTGCTGCACGACGCGAACGGCGGCGGGATCGTACCGCTGCTCTGCGGGCTGGACGCCGCGCTGCGCGGCCCCGCCGAGCTGGCGCTGCGCCGGGCGCTGCTGACCATGCAGCGGCTCGCCGGCGGCCGGGGCAGCGCGGCGGGTGATCTGGTGGCCGACGTCGCCCGGATCACCGACGCGCAGATCGAGCTCACCGACCGCCCGGACGGCGGGCAGGCGTTCCCGGTCGGGCTGGACGACGAGGCAACCGAGTGGGTCGTCGTGCGGGCCGCCACCGGAACCGAGCGCCCGGAGCTCCCGCTGGTCGGCCGGCTGCTGGCCGACGCCCTCGGGCTCGCCCACCTCGCCGAGCGGCGGGCCCGCGACCTGCCGATCCGGTCCCGCGCGGAGCTGCTCTCCGAGCTGCTCGACAGCTCGGCCCGCGGCCGCTCCGAGCTGCTCGGCCGGGCCAGGGCGATGGGCCTGCCGATCGACGGCTGGCACCTGGTCGCCCGGTTCGAGCTGGAGGAGGCCGACCGCCCCGAGCCGGACGAGGTGGCCGCGTTCGCCGCCCGCGAGGAGCTCGCCCGGATCCTGCTCGAGGGCGTGCGCAGCAGCGGGACGTGGCACTTCGCCCGCTCCGAGCGGGGCCTGCTGCTCATCCAGATGTCGCGCAGCGATCCCGGATCGACCGCCGCCGCGGACACGGTGCGCGCCGTGCAGCGGGCGGTCGACATCGCGGCCGCCGCGTTCCCCCGGCTGGAGCTCTACTGCGGGATCGGGACGGCGCAGGGCGGGCCGACCGGGCTGATCACCTCGGCCGCCGAGGCGCGGGCGGCGGCCGGCGCGATGCGCGCCAGGGGGCGCCCCAACACCGCGACCGCGTTCGACGGGCTCGGCCTGCGCCGCACCCTGGTCGAGTGGTACGCCTCGCACACCGCCCGCTCGGCCGTCGACGCGGTGCTCGCGCCGCTGGACCGGATGGGCGGTGCCAAGGCCGAGGCCGCGATCCGCACCCTGCGCGCCTATCTCGACAACCACGGCTCGCTCTCCCGCGCCGCCGACGAGCTGCACCTGCACCGCAACTCGGTCGCCTACCGGGTGGACCGGATCTTCGCCGAGCTCGACGTCGACCTGGAGAACCCGGACGACTGGCTGCTGCTGCAGCTCGCCTGCCGCGCCCGCTCGCTCACCTGACGCCGACCAGCTGCTCGACCGGCGTCCAGTCGGTGTCCAGGCCGAACGCCCGCGGCCCGAAGACCGCCAGCGCCTCCGGGGTCCGCATGATCTCCGGCGTGCCGATCACGAAGATCCGCACCCGCTGCCCGTAGCGCAGCGCCTCGGTGGTGATCGGGAACGCGGTCTCGGCGTCGAGCACGGTGATCAGGTCCGGGGCGACGGCGAACAGCCGATCGCCCTCGCGGGCCATCAGGTGCTCGTTCTGGAAGGTGAGCTCCACGGTGCGGCTGCCGTCGAAGGTCGCGATCCGCGCCGAGCCGCGGACGAACCCGTCCGCGCTGCGCCGCTCGACGTCGACCACCTTGCCCTCCAGCAGGCTGTGCCCGAACCGGTAGATCGTCCTCGCCAGGCAGCCGGCGAGCGCGTCGAACGGGTCCCGGTGCTCCTCGTGCGCCAGCCGGATGACCCGGCCCAGGGCCAGCGCCAGGCTCAGCGTCCCGGGGATCGCGGTGCGCTTCACCTGCTCGCCGGTCATCGGGTACTCGGCGATGTAGGAGACACCGCCCATCCGGACGGTCACCGCCCGGGCGTACCACTCCATGCTGTGGTTGTCCGGCCCGGTGTCGAGCAGCGCGGTGTGGCCGCGCTCGTTGCAGATCGCGATCGGCGACCCGGACACCCCGTACACCCCGAAGGTCTCCATCTGCAGCTCCGGGAAGGCCCGGCCCATCCCGTCGCCGTCGACCATCGGCAGCCCGGTCCGGGCCGCCACCAGCAGCGGGATCATCGAGTTGAGCCCGCCGCACTCCATCGGGATGATCGCGTCCGCGGCGCGGCCGAGGTGGCGCTCCAGCCTGCGCAGCGCCTGCACCGGCTCGTCGCCGCCGGGGATCTTCTCGATGACGACGGTCGGGGCGCCCATGAACGCGCTGGCCACGACGAGCGCGTCGTCGTCGACCTCGTCCGGGTCGAGCAGCGTGATGGTCGCGCCGCGTTCGAGCTCGGCGCTCACCAGCAGCAGGCCGATGTAGGGATCGCCGCCGCCGCCCGCGCCGAGCAGCGCGGCGCCGCGGGCGAGGTCGGGGAGATCGTCGAGCAGCAGTTCTCGGGGCACGGGCGTCTCCGGGATCGGGGTGGGTGTGGGGGTCCGGCCGGTCAGCAGTTCAGCGGGTCAGCAGGTCAGCAGGTCAGCCGGTCAGCACGAGATCGCCGGCGGCCTTGACCCGGATCCGGGTGGCGTTGCCGGGCAGGTAGGCGAGCGGGACCTCGTCGACGTCGACGATCTGCACGCTGCCCGGTGCGGCCCCGGCGGCGACGGCCTTGCCGACCGCCTCCTGCTTGGCCTCGTCGAGCAGCCGGTCCCGCTGGCCGGGGCCGACCGAGCACATCCGGTCGACCTCGCCGCCGATCTGGGCGGTCGCGGCACCGATCGCGTTGGCGGTGGCGTGGTGCTCGGGCCGGTGCACCCGCCCGACGCCGGCGAGCGAGTCGGGAACCAGGATGCTGCCGCCGCCGACGGCGACCACCGTGGTCGTCGCGCCGGAGGTCCGGACCCGGTCGACGGCCGCGCCGATCGACTCGCCGATCCGCTCGCGCACCACCGCGACCAGCTCCGGATCGAGCCCGCGGACCAGCCGGGCGTCGCCGATGTCCGCCACCCCGGCGGCGACCGCGATGTCGGTGCAGGTCAGGGTGTCACCCCCGAACACCAGCGCCTCCCGGGTCAACCGGTAGCCGACGCTGTCCGGGCCGATCCGCAGCGGATCGGTGCGCACCCGGCTGCCCCCGCCGAGGCCGATCGACAGCACGTCGGGCATCCGGAAGTTGGTGCGGATCCCGGCGACGCTGATCTCGGTGCCCGCCTCGTGCGGGAAGCCGTTGCGCAGCATGCCGACGTCGGTGGTGGTGCCGCCGACGTCGACCACCGCGCAGTCGCCCGAGCCGGACAGGAACGCCGCCCCGCGCATCGAGTTGGTGGGGCCGGAGGCGAAGGTGGACACCGGGAACCGGCGGGCGTGCTCGACGTCCATCAGGGTGCCGTCGTTCTGGCTGAGGTACAGCGGGGCGTCGATGCCGGCGGCCGCCACGGTCGCGGCGAGGCCGGCGCAGATCCGGACCGCGAGCTCACCGAGCGCGGCGTTGATGACGGTCGCGTTCTCCCGCTCCAGCAGGCCCATCCGGCCGATCAGGTGCGACAGGCTGATCGTGACGCCGGGCAGCAGTGCGCCCAGGATCTCGGCGGCCTCGATCTCGAACTCGGCGTTGACCGGCGAGTACACCGACGACACGGCGACGGCGCGCACCCCGCGCCGCCGGATGTCCTCCGCGGCGCGTTCCAGCTCGTCGCGGCGCAGCGCGGAGATGGTCCGGCCGTCGATCTCGTGCCCGCCGTGGCAGAGGTAGCTGCAGCCCTGCACCGCCCGGACCAGCCGCTCGGGCCAGCCCGACATCGGCGGCAGCGCCCGGGTGGCGGGCAGGCCGAGTCGCACCGCCGCCGTCGGGGCGAGATCGCGGCCCTCGACGAGCGCGTTGACGAAGTGCGTCGTCCCGATCATGACGCCCTGCACCGCGCCGGGGTCGTGCCCCGCGGCGGCCCGCAGGGCGGCCAGCGCGTCGGCGATACCGGACGTCACGTCCTCGGTGGTCGCGGTCTTCGTCTCCGCGAGCACGGTCCGCCCGTCGATGAGTACGGCGTCGGTGTTGGTCCCACCCACGTCGATGCCGATGCGCATGGCCCCTCCGTTGTCGTGCCGGACGCGCTCCGGATCCGGGTGCGCCGGGATCCGACGCTAGACAGCGGGGCGGGGCCGCTCCTGTGCGTTCCGCCCGAAGATCGCGCGGTTTTCGTGTTCCGTGTCAGGTGGAAACGTCCGGTTCCGGACCGCTGGGCATCGTGCACAACTTCAGCCCCCACCTCGGTGGATATGACGGAGACCGGTACCGGACGGCGAACCTAGGGTCGGACGACGATCCTGTGCGGAGTGGAGGCCCCGTGACCGAACCGCCGTGTACCCGCCCGTCCGGACCGAACCGGTGAGCGCCGCCCGCTCCCCCGTCGGCCTGGTGCTGGGCAGCCACATGCCCCCGGGGACATCGTGGCCACCGCCCGCTCCGCCGAACAGCTGGGTTTCGGGGAGCTGTGGTTCTCCGAGGACTGCTTCTTCTCCGGCGGGATGGCCGGGGCCGCCGCCGCGCTGTCGGCGACCACCGACATCCCGCTCGGGCTGGGGATCGTGTCCGCCTCGGCCCGGCATCCGGCGATCCTGGCGATGGAGCTGGCCACCCTCGACGTGCTGTTCCCGGGCCGGATCTACGGCGGCATCGGGCACGGCGTCCCGGCCTGGCTCGACCAGATGGGCATCATGCCGCCGCGCGCGCTGTCCGCGCTGCGCCAGTGCGTCGGCGCGGTGCGCAGGCTGTGCGACGGCGAGCAGGTCACCGAGGACGGCCACTACCGGTTCGACCGGATCGAGCTGGCCCACCCGACCGCCACCCGGGTGCCGCTCTACACCGGCGTGGTGAACGAGAAGGGCCTGCGGCTGTCCGGCGAGATCGCCGACGGGACCGTGCTGTCCACGCTGTCGGGCACCGACTACGTCCGCTGGGCCAGGGCCCGGATCGACGAGGGCCGCAAGGCCGCCGACCGCACCGACGAGCACCGGCTGGTCACCTACGCGCTGTTCTCCGTCGATCACGACCGGGAGGTCGCCCGCCGGGCCGTCCGCGAGTCGGTCGCGTTCTACCTGTCCGCCATGCCGGACACCGCGCTGTCCCGGGTCTACGGCATCCAGGACGAGCTCACCGCGCTGCTCGCCGAGGTCGGGCCGGACGGGCTCGCCGACGCGCTGCCCGAGCAGTGGATCTCCGATCTGGCCGTCGCCGGCGACCCGGACGAGTGCGTGGAGAAGCTGCGCGCGCTGCTCGACGCCGGCTCCGACTCGGTCGGGCTCTGGCTGTTCCCGGCCCCCGAGGCCGGCCGGATCGCCGAGCTCACCGCCCGCGAGGTGCTCCCCCGGCTGTGAACCGGCCGCCGTCCCCCCTGTGAGGAGAACTCCCGTGACCCACCGCGTGTACTTCCTGAACCGGCTGCTGCCCGGCGTCGATCCGGCCGCCTACGAGGAGTGGATCCGGCGCAGCGACTACCCGGTCGCCCGGGCCTGCCCGGCGATCCTGAGCTACGACGTCACCCGGATCGACGGCACCCTGGACGGTGCAGGCACCCCGTCGGTCGCCTACCTGGAGGTCATCGAGGTGACCGACATCGACGAGTACCGGGCCGCCGGGAAGGCCCCCGAGTTCGCCGCGCTGCTCGCCGAGTGGGCGACCTTCGTGGAGCTCGCGGAGGCGGTGCACGGCCCGGTCGTCGAGTAGCCCGCCGGGGCGGCGGCGACCGCCGCCCCGGGACCGGCCGGCCCGCTCAGCGCTCGAGTCAGCGCTCGACTCAGCACTCGATCACGTTGACCGCCAGCCCGCCGCGCGACGTCTCCTTGTACTTCACCTTCATGTCCGCACCGGTCTCGCGCATGGTCTTGATCGCCTTGTCCAGCGACACCACGTGCGTCCCGTCGCCGTACAGCGCCATCCGGGCGGCGTGGATCGCCTTCGCCGCCCCGACCGCGTTGCGCTCGATGCACGGGATCTGGACCAGCCCGCCGACCGGGTCGCAGGTCAGACCCAGGTGGTGCTCGACGGCGATCTCGGCGGCGTTCTCCACCTGCTCCGGGGTCCCGCCGAGCACCTCGGTCAATCCGGCCGCGGCCATCGCGGCGGCCGAACCGACCTCGCCCTGGCAACCGACCTCGGCACCGGAGATCGACGCGTTCTCCTTGATGATCGACCCGATCGCGCCCGCGGTGAGCAGGAAGCGCACCACACCGGCGTCGTCGGCACCGGGGACGAACCGGTGGTAGTAGTGCAGCACCGCCGGGACGATGCCGGCGGCGCCGTTGGTCGGTGCCGTCACGATCCGGCCGCCGGAGGCGTTCTCCTCGTTCACCGCGATCGCGAACAGGCTGACCCAGTCCATCACGTCCAGCGGATCGGCCCCCGGGCTCGCCGCCAGCAGCCGCCGGTGCAGGCCCGGGGCGCGCCGGCGCACCCGCAGGCCACCGGGCAGCACGCCGTCCCGCTCGCAACCGCTGCGCACGCACTCGCGCATGACCTCCCAGATCCGCAGCAGACCGTCGTCGATCGCGGTGTCGTCGCGGTGCACCCGCTCGTTGCCGCGCATCACACCGCTGACCGGCAGACCGGTCCGGGCGCAGGTGGCGAGCATGTCCGCACCGCTGTGGAACGGGAACGGGGACGGGGACGGCACCGGGCCGGCACCGTCGGCGGACCCGTCCGGCGGTCCGGCCGGGCCGCGCACGAACCCGCCGCCGACCGAGTAGAAGGTGCGGACCCGCAGCTCCCCGCCGTCGGCGTCCCAGGCCCGGAACTCCATCCCGTTGGGGTGCTCGGGCAGCGTCCGGCGGCGGTGCAGCACGACGTCGTCGGCCGCCGAGAAGGCGATCTCGTGGCGGCCGCCGAGCCGGAGCCGCCCGGCCGCGCCGATCCCGGCGACGACGTCCGGCGCGCGGGCGGTGTCGACGGTCTCGGGGCGCTCCCCGAGCAGCCCCAGCAGCACGGCCGGGCCGCTGCCGTGCCCGTGCCCGGTCGCGCCCAGCGACCCGAACAGCTCCGCCCGGACCCGCCCGACGCGGGGCAGCAGGCCGTCCTCGGCGAGACCGGTGACGAATCGTGCCGCGGCCCGCATCGGGCCGACGGTGTGCGAGCTGGACGGGCCGATCCCGATCGAGAACAGGTCGAAGACGCTGACCGGCACGGGCATCGGGTCAGCGCCCCGGGTAGAGCGGGCGGCGCGCGACCAGGGCCGCGACGCGCTCGCGCAGGGCGGTCGCCCGCGCGGCGTCGAAGCCCGGGGCGAGAGCGCCGGCGACGATGTCGGCGACCTCCCGGAAGTCGTCGGCGTCGAACCCGCGGGTGGCCAGCGCCGGGGTGCCGATCCGCAGCCCGGAGGTGATCATCGGCGGGCGCGGGTCGAACGGGACGGCGTTGCGGTTGACCGTGATCCCGACGTCGTGCAGCCGGTCCTCGGCGGCCCGGCCGTCCAGCTCGGAGTTCACCAGGTCGACCAGCACCAGGTGCACGTCGGTGCCGCCGGTGAGCACCCGGATGCCGGCGTCCGCGCAGTCCGCGGCGACCAGCCGCTCGGCGAGCAGCCGGGCGCCCTGCACGGTGCGCCGCTGGCGCTCGGCGAACTCCTCGGTCCCGGCGATCCGCAGCGCGACCGCCTTGGCGGCGATCACGTGCTCCAGCGGGCCGCCCTGCTGGCCGGGGAACACCGCGGACGCCAGCTTCTTCGCGTGCTCGGCGCGGGCCAGGATCAGCCCGCCGCGCGGGCCGCCGAGCGTCTTGTGCGTGGTGCTGGTGACGACGTCGGCGTAGGGCACCGGGCTCGGGTGCTCACCGGCGGCGACCAGCCCGGCGAAGTGCGCCATGTCCACCATCAGCAGCGCGCCGACCTCGTCGGCGATCCGCCGGAACCCGGCGAAGTCCAGCTCGCGCGGGTACGCCGACCAGCCGGCGATGATCAGCTTCGGCTGCTCGGCGCGGGCGACCCGCTCGACCTCGGCCATGTCGACGAGCCCGGTCGCGGCGTCCACGTGGTAGGCCGAGACCCGGTAGAGCCGTCCGGAGAAGTTGAGCTTCATGCCGTGCGTGAGGTGCCCGCCGTGCGCCAGGTCGAGGCCGAGGATGCCGTCCCCGGGCTGCAGCAGCGCCGCCATCGCGGCCGCGTTGGCCTGCGCGCCGGAGTGCGGCTGCACGTTGGCGTACTCGGCGCCGAACAGCTCTCGGGCCCGGTCGATCGCCAGCTGCTCGACGACGTCGACGTGCTCGCAGCCGCCGTAGTAGCGGCGGCCGGGATAGCCCTCGGCGTACTTGTTGGTGAGCACCGAGCCCTGCGCCTCCAGCACCGCGACCGGGGCGAAGTTCTCCGAGGCGATCATCTCCAGGGTGTCGCGCTGCCGGGCCAGCTCGGCGTCGACGGCCTTCGCGACCTCGGGATCGGCGTCGGCCAGCGACGCACCGAAGGTGCTGTTCACGCGCCACCCTCCCCGGTCAGCGAGCGGTACTCGGCGGCGGTCAGCAGCTCCGGGACGCCGGCCTCGCCGGGCTCGACCCGGAACAGCCAGCCCTTGCCGTAGGGGTCCTCGCCCGCGGTCTCCGGTGCGTCGTCGAGCGCCTCGTTGACGGCGCTGACGGTCCCGCCGAGCGGGGCGAACAGGTCGCTGACCGACTTGGTGGACTCGATCTCGCCGCAGGCCTCGCCCGCGGTGACGGTGTCGCCCGCCGCGGGGAGCTGGACGAACACGACGTCGCCCAGCGCCTCGGCGGCGTGCGCGGTGATGCCGACGGTGACGGTGTCACCCTCGACCCGTACCCACTCGTGCTGCTCGGTGTAGCGCAGGTCGTCGGGAACAGACATGCCGGGTCCTCTCAGTCGGAACGGGTGTAGAAGGGCAGGTCGACGATCTCGACCGGCTCGGGCCGGCCGCGGACGTCGACGGCGAGCGCGGTGCCGGGCGCGGACACGGCCCGGTCGACGAAGGCCATCGCGATCGGGTGGCCCAGGGTCGGGGACAGCACGCCGCTGGTCACCTCGCCGACGGTCGTCCCGGCGTCGTCGAGCACCGGATGGCCGGCCCGCGGCGCGCGCCGGCCGCTGCCGCGCAGCCCGGCCGGCACCCGGGCCTGCGGGGTGTCCCGCTCGCGGGCGAGCGCGGCGCGGCCGACGAAGTCGGCCTCCTTGCCGAACTTCACGACCCGGCCCAGGCCGGACGCGAACGGCGAGAGCCCGGGGCCGAGCTCGTGTCCGTGCAGCGGCATCCCGGCCTCCAGCCGGAGCGTGTCGCGGCAGGCGAGTCCGCAGGGCACCAGCCCGTGCCCGGTCCCGGCCGCGGTGAGCCGCTCCCAGACGGCGGCCGCGCCCGCCGTGCCGACGTAGACCTCGAAGCCGTCCTCGCCGGTGTAGCCGGTGCGGGCCAGCAGCACGTCGTGCCCGGCGAGCGTCGCCGGGCGGCCCGCGTAGTAGCGCAGGTCGCCGACCGGGGCACCGGTCGCGGTCTCGACGATCGCGGCGGAGGCGGGGCCCTGCACGGCGATCAGCGCGGTGTCCGCGGAGCGGTCGGTCACGGTGACGCCGTCGCCGGTGCAGCGCCCGGCGAGCTCGGCGGCCACCCGCAGCCGGTTCGACGCGTTGGCCACGACCAGGTAGTGCTCCGCGGCGAGCCGGTAGACGACCAGGTCGTCGAGCACGCCGCCGTCCGGCGCGCAGATCATCGTGTAGCGGGCCCGGCCGGGGGTCATCGCGCCGAGGTCGCCGACCAGCGCGCCGTCCAGCGCCGTGGCGGCCGCCGGGCCCTCGACGTGGATCTCGCCCATGTGCGAGAGGTCGAACAGGCCGGCGGCGCGGCGCACCGCGTGGTGCTCGGCGAGGTCCCCGGTGTAGCGGACCGGCATCGCCCAGCCGGCGAAGTCGGTGAAGGTCGCCCCGAGCGCGACGTGCGTGTCGTGCAGCACCGAACGCAGCAGCTCGCGCTCGCTCGGCCCGGTCCGGGTCGTGGTGTCGGTCTGGGTCTCGGTCTGGGTCATCGTGGTGCTCACCCCGGGGCAGACGCGTGGGCGGTGCCGCCCACACGGTCCCCCTCTGTCCCGAGCCTGAGAGATTCACCGGTGCACGACCGGCTTTCACCATCGGCGAGGCGTGTCCGACGCCTGCTTTCCAGAGTGGCCTGGCCCGTGCGGTGTGGGGTACCTGAGAGTTTGGCGGGGTGCTTGCTCCTCCGGTGCCTGCCCGGTCGTGCGACAGGTCTCTTCCGCGCGGGCTCGTACGGCCCGGTCTTCAGTTGTCGGGAGGACGATACCGATTCCCGGGCGGGAGGGAAGGGGTCCGGCGGCACCCGGTGGCCCGGGCGGTGGTCGCCGGCCCCGTGTCCCGGGTTACCCGCGCGCAGCGGGCCGGCCCGGTTAGACTCCGTACCATGTCAACGGATCCTGACGCGTCTGGTGCGTCCGGCCTGGTCGGCGCGGGCGGCCGGGACGCCGGTCTCGCCTTCGACGCGCTCGCCGATCCGGTCCGCCGCCGGATCCTGGCGGTGCTCTCCGAGAGCGACGAGTGCAGCGCGGGCGAGCTGGCGGACCGGATCACCACGGTCGGCCGGACCGCGGTCTCCACCCACCTGCGGGTACTGCGGATCGCCGGCCTGGTCAGCGAACGCCGGTCCGGCAGGTTCCGCTACTACGCCATCGAGCCCGGCGGCGCCGCCGCCGACGTGATCGCGCTGCTCCGGAACCTGTTCCAGTCCTCGCTGGGCGAGGCCAGGTCCGCCGCGGAGAGCGCCTCCGGGGCCGGACGGCAGGAGGCCGCCGGATGACCCGGCGGGTCGCCACCGGGCCCCGCTGAGCGACGCCCCACCCGTCGGCATGGGGACGATCGCGGTCACGGTGGACGAGTTCGCCGCCGTCGCACCCGAGGTGGTCTTCGACCGGTTCGGCCGCGACGGCGGCGGCTGGCTGTTCGGCGCGTCCTGCGACCGGGTCGCGCTGGGCCAGCCGGTCACCCTGCGGGCGCCGATCGGCGACGGCCCGCCGGTCGACGTCCTGGGCCGGATCAGCGACCTGCGCAGGCCGCACGGCATCACGATCACCCACGACCAGCCGTGGCGCGGCCGGATCCGGCTGCGCTTCACCGCGGCCCCCGGCGGGACCCGGATCCGGCTCGACGCGCACATCGACGAGCAGGGCCTGGAGTGGCTGATGCGCCGGCGCGGGCACCCGGTGCGCGACCGGGCCGCCACCGGCCCCCGGATCGGCGCCCTCACCAGCCGGTCCGGTTCCGGGAGCGTGTTCGCCTCGGCCGTTGCGAACGCCGCCGTGCTCGCCGTCGACGAGGTCAACGCCGCGGGCGGGATCGGCGGGCGGCCGGTCGAGCTGCTGCACGCCGACGACGCGACCGATCCCGGCACCGGCGCGCTGGAGGCGCTGCGGCTGGCCCGCGCGGGCTGCCGGACGATCTTCCTGACCACGACGTCGGCCACCTACCAGGCGGTGTCCTCGGCGCTGACCGGCCACGACGTGCTGGTCGTGCACACCAACATGAACGAGGGCGGCGGCGAGTCGCGGCTGCGGATCCGGCTCGGCGAGCGGCCGTGGACCCAGATCGCGCTGGCGGCGGGCCCGGTGATGCGGTCGGCGGGCGGGCGGCGCTGGTTCCTGGCCGGCAACGACTACGTCTGGCCGCGGACGGTGAACCGGATCGCCCGGGAGGTACTGCCCGGCAACGGCGCGGTGCTGGTCGGCGAGGGGTACGCCCCGCTCGGCGCCCGCGACTTCGGCCCGCTGATCGAGCGGATCGCCGCGTCCGGGGCGGACATCGTGCTGGACACCTTCGTCGGCGCCGACGCCGCCGCGTTCGAGCGCCAGTGCCATGCGATGGGCCTGCGCGAGCGCACCGTCAGCCTGGGCCCGGCGATGGACGAGGCCACCCTGGAGCGGATCGGGTTCGAGGCGTCCGAGGGCATCCACGGGGTGTCCGGCTACTTCCAACACCTGCAGACCGAGCGCAACGGGACGCTGCTGCAGCGCTACCGCGAGCGGTTCGGCCGCTGGGCGCCGCCGCTGTCCAGCCTGTCCGAGTCGATGTTCGAGGCGATCCACGTGTGGGCGGCCGCGGCCCGGCAGGTCCGGACCACCGACCCCACCCCGGTGGCCGACGAGATGCGCCACGGCCGGTTCGAGGTGCCGCGCGGCACGATCGCCCTGGACGGTCGTCATCACGTGGAGCAGCCGCTGCACCTGGCCGCGGCGCGCGGGGCCACGTTCGGGTCGATGTCGGACAGCGACGGCGCGGTGCGGACCGGCGCCGCGCGGACCCGTCCGGGCCGCCGCCGGTGAGGGCGCGGGCCGCGCGGCGGCCCGCCGGGCTCAGGGCAGCAGTGCCCGCACCCGCTCCGGGTCCGGCCCGCCCGGCGCGATCGCCACGACCGCGTCGTCGAAGCCCGCGTCGGCGTAGCGGCGCAGCTGCTCGCCGATCGGCCCGAGATCGGCGCCCGCGGGCACCGGGATCGCGTACGCGACCGCGCGGAGGCCACCGGCGGCCCGGAACCGGTCGTGCGCGGCGAGCAGCTCGTCGGGGGTGACGCGGAAGGCCGAGCCGAGCCAGCCCTCGAAGTGGCGGGCCGCCTTCTCGACGTTCGCCCCCCACGAGCCGAGCAGCAGCGGCGGGCGGCCGGCACCCGGCGGGTCGGCGAGCCGGGCCTGCGCGTCGCCACCGTCGGCGAGCAGTGCCCGCAGCCGGACGATGTTCTCGTCGAAGGCACGGAAACGGCCCCGGTGGTCGCGCCCCAGCACGGCGTAGTCGCTCCGGGTCGAGCCCGGGCTCACCCCGAGCGACAGCCGGTCGCCGCACACCGCCTGCAGCGAGAGCATCCGGTGCGCGAGCTCGGCGGGATGGTGCAGCGGAACCTGCACCGTCCCGGTCCCCAGCTCGACGTCGGAGGTGGCGGCCGCCGCGGCCGCCAGCGCCGCGAACGGGTCCGGGACCAGCCGGCCGCGCCCGATGATCTCGGGTGCCCACAGGCTCCGGAACCCGGCGGCGGCGAGCCGGCGCGCCCACCCGACCACCGGGTACGGCGGCGCGTCCGACAGGTGCGCGAGCAGCGCGCCCAGGCGCACGGCTAGGCCCACCGGTCCGGCAGGCCCGGGTCGTCGACCGGCACGTCCACCGCCGTCCGGCTCCGGAGCAGGCCGTCCATCTGCACCGTTCCTCCCGCGACGCGTCGGTGGCCCGCGACCGGGACGCACCCGGGCAGCGTCCCACGGATCGTGCGGTCGGGGGGACCGGCGTCCGATACCGAGGGGCGGTCCTGATCTCACCCGGATGACGGGCGGTTGACGTCCAGGTCAGAACTCCTGTCAACGCGTCGGCAAACATTGACACGACAGGGCGGGCTCCCTAGCTTTCTCCCATCCACAGCACGTGAGGAGTTCTGCTCCATGGCACTACCACCCCCTGATCCCGCCCGGCTCGCGGCGATCAACTCCCAGCACGCGTTCGGACTGTCCGAAGCCGAGCTCGCCGAGTTCCTCCCCGCCGTGACCGCGACGCTGAGCGCGACGGAGCGGGTCGAGGAGCTGTACCGGGCGTCGGCCCCCGAGATGCCGGAGCGCGCCTGGGCCGAACCGGCCGACAACCCGCTCGGCGGCTGGTACGTGACGACGTCGGTGCCCGGCGCCGCGGACGGCCCGCTGGCCGGGCGGACCGTCGCCCTGAAGGACAACATCTCGCTCGCCGGGGTCCCGATGACCAACGGCTCGGCGACCGTCGAGGGCTTCGTCCCGCGCCGGGACGCCACCGTCGCGACCCGGCTGCTCGCCGCCGGGGCGACGATCACCGGCAAGGCGGTCTGCGAGGACCTGTGCTTCTCCGGTGCCAGCTTCACCTCCCGGCCGTGGCCGGTGCGCAACCCCTGGGACCCGTCGCGGGCGGCCGGCGGCTCGTCCAGCGGCAGCGCCGCACTGGTCGGCAGTGGCGCGGTCGACCTGGCCGTCGGCGGTGACCAGGGCGGCTCCATCCGCATCCCCAGCGCGTTCTCCGGCACGGTCGGGCACAAGCCGACGCACGGTCTGGTGCCCTACACCGGTGCGTTCCCGATCGAGGCGACGATCGACCATCTCGGACCGATCACCCGGACCGTCTCCGACGCCGCGCTGATGCTCGGAGTGCTGGCCGGCGTCGACGGGCTCGACGCCCGCCAGCCCACCTCGCTGGAGCCGGTCGACTACCTCGCCGCACTCGGCACGTCGGCGGCCGGGCTGCGGGTCGGCATCGTGACCGAGGGCTTCGGCCGCCCGGAGAGCGACCCGGGCGTCGACCGGACCGTGCGGGAGGCGATCGACACCCTGCGCGGGGCCGGGCTGACCGCCGAGGAGGTGTCGATCCCCTGGCACCTCGACGGGATGGCGGTCTGGAACGTCATCGCCACCGAAGGTGCCGCCTACCAGATGGTCGCCGGCAACGCCTACGGGATGAACTACCCCGGTCTCTACGATCCCGAGCTGATCGCGCACTACGCGCGGCAGCGGATCGAGCGCGGCGCGGAGCTGTCCAAGACGGTGAAGCTGGTCGGCCTGTCCGGCGGCTACACCTTCGGCCACGGCGGCGGCTCGTACTACGGGATGGCCCGCAACCTGGCGTTCGACCTGCGCGCGGCCTACGACGCCGCGCTGGGCAGCTACGACGTGCTGGTGATGCCGACCCTGCCCTACACCGCTCCGGAGCTGATCGGGCTCGACGCCGACCTGGACAGCTACCTGCCCACCGCGCTCGGGATGGTCGGCAACTGCGCCCCGTTCGACGTCACCGGGCATCCGGCGGCGAGCGTGCCGGCCGGCCTGGTGGACGGGCTGCCGGCCGGGCTGATGATCGTCGGCAAGCGCTTCGACGACGCGACCGTGCTGCGCGTCGCACACACCTTCGAGCAGGCCGTCGGCGGCTTCCCCGCCCCGCCGGCGCTCACCACCGTGGGAGGACAGCAGTGAACGGAGTCTTCGATCTCGGCGGAACCGACGGTCTGGGCAAGGTCGAGAACGACCACATGGCCGAGCCGGTGTTCCGCGCCGAGTGGGAGAAGATCGCCTTCTCGATGTTCGCGCAGAGCGCGCGGGCCGGGCTGTTCAACGTCGACCAGTTCCGGCACGGCATCGAGAAGATGGACCCGGCCGAGTACCTGCTCTCCAACTACTACGAGCACTGGGCGCACGCCGTCGAGCACTACGCCGAGGCAGCCGGCCTGCTCGACCCGGCCGAGCTCGCCGAGCGCACCCGCTACTACCTGGAGAACCCGGACGCCCCGCTGCCCGAGCGGGAGACCGACACCGAGATCGTCGAGTTCGTCGACTGGGCGGTCACCAACGGGTTCCCGGCGCACCGCGAGTCCGACCGGAAGGCGCAGTTCTCGGTCGGCGACGAGATCGTCGTCTCCGACGACAGCCCGTTCGGGCACACCCGCCGGGCCCGCTACATCCGCGGCAAGCGCGGCGTCGTCACCGCCGCGCACGGCACCTACCTGTACCCGGACACCGCGGGCAACGGGCTCGGCGACTGCCCGGAGCACCTCTACACCGTGCGGTTCACCGCGACCGAGCTGTGGGGTGCCGAGACCGCCGACCCGAACGGCTCGAACTACTTCGACGTGTGGGAGCCCTACCTGAGCCCCGCACCCGCGACCGTCCCCCAGGGAGCCTGACCGTGACCGAGATCCGCACCGACACCCGCCTCAGCTCGCAGGAGGAGATCACCGCCCGGGTCAAGGCCCTGGAGGCGCTGCTCATCGAGAAGGGCGTGATGACCACCGCGGCCGTGGACCGGCTCGCCGAGGTCTACGAGAACGAGGTCGGCCCGCAGCTCGGGGCGAAGGTCGTCGCGAAGGCGTGGACCGACCCGGCCTTCAAGGAGCGGCTGCTCGCCGACGCCTCCGCCGCCTGCCGCGAGCTGGGCATCGGCGGCCTGCAGGGCGAGGAGATGGTGGTCGTCGAGAACACCGACACCGTGCAGCACGTGATCGTCTGCACGCTGTGTTCGTGCTACCCGTGGCCGGTGCTCGGGCTGCCGCCGAACTGGTACAAGGCGCCGCCGTTCCGGGCCCGGATCGTGCGCGAGCCGCGCACGGTGCTCGCCGAGGACTTCGGGTTCCCGGTGCCCGACTCGGTCGAGATCCAGGTCTGGGACTCCAGCTCCGAGCTGCGCTACTGGGTGCTGCCGCAGCGCCCGGCGGGCAGCGAGAACCTGTCCGAGGAGGAGCTCGCCGCGCTGGTCACCCGCGACTCGATGATCGGCGTCGGCGCGCCGCTGCCGGTGGGGTCCGCCGCATGAGCGGCACCGGGGTCCGCACCGACGCCACCGAGCTGGGCGACGCCCGGCGCCGGGTGGAGAAGCTGGTGTGCGACATGCCGGGCGCGGACCGGCCGTTCGCCGAGCCGTGGGAGCTGCGGGCGTTCGCGATGGCGGTGGCCGCCTACCACGAGGGCCACTACGAGTGGAGCGAGTTCCAGCTGTCGCTGATCGACTCGATCCGGCAGTGGGAGGCCGGCGACGCCGGCGAGCCGTGGAGCTACTACCTGCACTGGCTCGACGCGCTGGAGCACACCCTGGCCGCGAGCGGCGCGCTGTCCGACTCGGCCGCGCTGGACGACCGCACCCGCCAGGTGCTCGCCACGCCGCGCAATGCCAACCACCACGAGGCCCGGCGCGAGCCGGTCACGGTCGACCCGGCCCGGCGCTGAGCGACGCCGGACGAGGACCGCGACGGCCCGGTCCGCACTCCCCGCGGGCCGGGTCCGTCCGGACGACCTTCCCGGCCGATCCGGGCACCGTGCCGGTACCCGGCCGACGTCGCGACCGATGTCGTGGCCGCCGTCCGGTCGTTCCGGGAGCGGGACGATCAGCGGGCGCGCAGCAGGTAGCGCTGGATCTTGCCGCTGGGCGTCTTCGGGAGCTCCGGTACGAAGTGGACCGTCCGCGGGTAGGCGTGCCGGGAGTAGGTGTCCCGGACGAGCGCCTGCAGCTCACCGGCCAGTCCGGCGTGCCGGTCGGCGGTGACCTCGCCCGCCGGGACCACGAACGCCTCGACGACCTCGCCCCGGACACCCTCGGGATCGGGGCGTCCGACCACCGCGACGTCGGCGACCTCGGGATGGGTGATCAACACGCTCTCGACGTCGAACGGGCCGATCCGGTAGCCCGCGGCGAGGATCACGTCGTCGTCGCGGGCGGTGAAGAAAAAGTGGCCGTCCGGATCCACCCGGCCGGTGTCGCCGGTGAGGTACCAGCGCCCGTCGGCGGTGAACCGCTCGGCGGTCCGCTCCGGCGCGCCGTCGTAGCCGGCGAACCAGAACAGCGGGCTGGCGGTCGCGTCGATCGCGATCTGGCCGTCGACGACGTCCGCGGTGACGCCGGGCAGCGGCCGGCCCATCGAACCGTCCCGGATCGGGTGCACGACGTCGTCGTGCCAGTGGTTGCCGATCACCATGCCGAGCTCGGTCTGGCCGTAGTGGTCCCGGATCGGGGTCCCGAAGGTCTGCTCCCCCCAGGCCACGACGTCCGGGGTGAGCGGTTCACCGGCCGACGACGCCCGCCTCAGCGTGACGCCCTCGACCGCGCCGCTCTTGCTCAGCGCGCGGTAGACGGTGGGGGCACCGGCGAAGTTGGTGACGCCGAAGGTCCGCAGCACCGCCATCGCGGAGGCCGGCGTGAAGTTCCCGCGGAACAGCAGGTTGGGCCGCCCGGCCAGCAGTGGCGCGACGATCCCGTAGTACAGCCCGTAGGCCCAGCCGGGGTCCGCGATGTTCCAGTAGACGTCGTCCGCGGCGACGTCCAGCCCGTGGTGCAGGTAGCAGTGGAAGGAGGCGAGCGCCCGCACCGGCACCACCACGCCCTTCGGCTTCCCGGTGGTGCCGCTGGTGTAGAGCTGCAGCAGCGCGCCGTCGCCGCCGACCGCCTCGGTGCCGGTGCACGGCTCGCCGCCGGTCACCAGCTCGTCGAACCCGGCACCGGTGACGAGCACGTCGAGTCCGTCCAGGGCGTCGAGCTTGGGCCGTTCGGCGGGCTCGGTGACGACGAGCCGCACGCCGGCGCTCTCCACCCGCAGCCGGATCGCGCCCTCGGCGAAGGCGGTGAACAACGGGACGTGCACCGCGCCGAGCCGCCAGATCGCGAGCAGGGTGAGCACCAGCTCCGGGCGCTTGGACATCAGGACGGCGACCCGGTCGCCGCGCCGGACCCCGCGGGCGGCCAGCGCGCCGGCCAGCCGCCGGGACCCGTCGGCGAGCTCGCCGTAGGTGGCCGTGGCGCACGTCAGATCCCCGTCGCCGGTGACGTCGACGAACCGGAAGGCGACGGCGGCCGGATCGTGCCGGTCGCACAGCAGGTGCGCCGCGTCCGCGTCCGGCGATCCGTACTCGTCGAGCCAGCGGCTGAGGGTCCCGGCGACGTCCGACATGGCTGCTCCTCGGCTGTTCCTTGTAGGTACTGCTCCCACCGGGCGAGACTGTCGTCGTGCCGAGCGTCGACGCCCACCCCCCGACGAGGGGGATCGGTGCCGCGCTGCCCGCGAGCATCGGCCGGGCGCTGGCCCGGATCCGGCGGGGCACCGGCAGCTCGCTCGCCTTCGGCGGCCGGGTCGGCCCCGGCGGGGTGCTGCTGGAGCACTTCGACGGCCAGGTCGTCGGACCGCTGCGCGGGGCGAACCTGGAACCGGGGCAGGGTCTCGGCGGGCGGGTGGTGGCACAGCAGCGCGCGCTGGCGGTGCCCGACTACATCGCGAACGGCATGATCACCCACCGGTACGACGCGATCATCCGGGCCGAGCGGTTGCGCGCGCTCGCCGCGGTGCCGGTGGTGGTCGCGCGGCGTCCGGTGGCGGTGCTCTACGCCTCGCACCGGACCCCGCACCAGGGTCTCGACCGGGTGCTCGACGTCGTGGTGGCGGAGGCGAGGGCGCTGGAGCAGGAGCTGGCCGTGACCGCCGCGGTCCGCACCGGCGGCCCTGCCGGCACCGACGGCACTGCCGGCGCTGCCGGACCCGACCCGGACGGGTTGCGCGTGCGCGCCCAGGACACCTTCGCGGAGCTGTCCGCGCTCGCCGCGCGGATCGACGACGAGCAGCTCGCCACCGCCGTCCGCACCGCCGCCGAGCACCTCCTCCCCGGGCCCGCGGACCACGGTGGTCCCCCGGTGCACCTCACCCGCCGCGAGCGCGACGTGCTGGCGCTGGTCGCGGCCGGGCTGGGCGACCGGGAGGTCGCGGCAGCGCTCGGCGTCCGGCTGTACACCGTGAAGGGGCACGTGAAGAGCCTGATCGGGAAGCTGCACGCGACCAACCGGCACGGCGCGGTGGTGCAGGCACGCCGGCACCGGCTGCTGCCCTGACCTCGGGTCACCCGTCGCCGCGGGTGCGGGCGTATCAGCCAGAACGGCAACGCCTACGACGAGGGCTTCGTCGGGGACTTCTGGGCGCCGGTCTGGGCCTACGCGAACGACCCGGGCCCGGCCACCGAGCCCGCGGTGCGCGCCGCGCTCGGCGAACCGGCCATCCGCTGGCAGTACCTGCACGGGGTGGACCGGCCCGAGCTCGTCGACCCGGACACCTGGACGATCGACGCCGCCTCGATGGCCCGCCCCGGCTCCGACAAGTCGCAGCTGAGCCTGTTCCGTGCCTACGCCACGAACCCGCCGCTCTACCCGGAGCTGCACGCCTGGTTCCGGGAGACGCAGGTCCCGCTGCTCGCCGTCTGGGGCGAGAACGACGGGATCTTCGGCCCGGCCGGCGCCCGCGCGTTCGCCGCGGATCTCCCGGACGGCGAGATCCACCTGGTGCCCGGGGGCGGCCACTTCCTGATCGAGAGCCACCCGGACACCGTCCTGCGACACGTCGAGGAGTTCCTCGGCAGGCACCTGCGGCCGGGCCGGGGCTGACCGCCCGGATTCGCACGGGCCCGCTCAGCCGGCGGGTACGGCGGCCACGACAGCCTCGGCGATCGGGGTCGCGCCCCGGGCGAGCTCGAGGATCTGCCGGGAGACCCGTGGCTCGTGCAGCAGCGCGACCAGCGTGTCGGCGACGTCCCGGCGGGTGACCTCGGTGTGGATCTGCGCCGGGCCGAGCGCGACGGTGCCACGCCCTGGCTCGTCGAGCAGCACCGCCGGCCGGAGGACGACCCAGTCGAGGCCGCTGCCGGTCAGCGCGACGTCCGCGCCCTTCTTCACCGCGATGTAGTGGTCGAAGCCGGGCCCGAGGTTCCGTTCGCGCCACGCCTCGGGGAACACCGAGACCAGCAGGAAGCGCCGGACACCGGCGATCCGCGCGGCCTCGATCGCCGTGTCGACCCCGGCACCGTCGATCGCCGAGGTGGCCTCGGCCCCGGCGCCGCCGGCACCGGCGGTGAACAGGATCGCGTCGGCGCCGCGGACGAGCCCGGCGAGCTCGGCCGCCGTGATGGTGGTCAGGTCGCCGAGCGTCGCGTCGACGCCCGCCGCCACCAGCTCGTCGCGCTGCCCGGCCCGGCGCACCAGGCCGGACACGGAGTCGCCGCGCTCCTGCAGCGACCGGGCGGCGAGCGAGCCGACCCCGCCGGTCAGGCCGATGACGAAGACCTTCACGCGGCGACCCGCGCGATCAGGGCGTCGGCCGCCGCCGCGGACGACGCCGGGTTCTGGCCGGTGATCAGCAGACCGTCCTGCACGACGTAGGACGCCCAGTCGTCGCCCTGCGAGTAGTCGCCACCGAGCCGGGTCAGCTCGTCCTCGACCAGGAACGGGACGATGTCGACCAGCCCCACGGCCGCCTCCTCGGAGTTGGTGAAACCGGTGACCCGGCGCCCGGACACCAGCGGTGCGCCGTCCTCGTCGACGACGTGGCGCAGCACACCCGGCGCGTGGCACACCAGGGACACCGGCTTGCCGGCACGCAGCGTGTCCTCGATCAGGCGCACCGAGTCCCGGTCCTCGGCGAGGTCCCACAGCGGCCCGTGACCGCCCGGGTAGAACACCGCGTCCGCGTCGGCCGCGGTGACCGAGTCCAGCCGCACGGTGTTCGCCAGCGCCGCGGTCGCGACCGGATCGGCCTCGAACCGACGGGTGTCGTCGGTCCGGAAGTCCGGCTCGTTGCTCGCCGGGTCGAGCGGCGGCCGGCCGCCCGCGGGCGAGGCCAGGACGACCTCGTGACCGGCGTCGACGAACCGGTAGTACGGCGCGGCCAGCTCCTCCAGCCAGAACCCGGTCTTCCGCCCGGTGTCGCCGAGCTCGTCGTGCGAGGTGAGAACGATGGTGACCTTCATGCAGCTCCTCCGTCGTGTGTCGCGTGCTTGTGTCTCGCGTGCTGTTCGTGCCGTGGTCGTGGAAGTAGACCGGTCGGCTAGTACCCGGCATCGAGCACCGTCATGCACCGGACCGGCCAGCCGCTATCCGGCCGTCGTGACGCCCAGCATCCGCCCGGTGACGGCGAGCGCATTGTCCAGCGGGGCGGCGTCCCGCTGGATCTTCGCCATCACGCTGGCCCCCAGCCACAGGTCGTAGAGCGTGCGGGCGGTGGCGGCGGCGTCGAGCCCGACCGGGATCGAACCGTCCGCCAGGCCCGCCTCGACGGTCCGCCGCACCCGGTCGACGATCGCGTCGGTGCCCGCCTTCAGCGCCGTCCGCATCGACTCCGACAGGTCGGCCACCTCGGCCCCGAGCTTGACCGCCAGGCACCTGCCCTGACAGTCCCGGAGGCTCTGGGTGGCACGCCAGTTCCGCCAGTAGTCCATCAACCGCCCGGCCGCCGGGGACGTACCCGCGAGGATCCCGTCCATCTCCGCCAGGTAGCCGACGAAGTAGTTCCGGATCATCGCCTCGCCGAAGGCGTCCTTCGAGCTGAACCAGTGGTAGAAGGAGCCCTTGGGGACCCCGGCCGCGCCGAGCACCTCGTTGATGCCCACCGACCCCCATCCCCGGTCGGCCATCAGGCGTTGGCCGACGTCGAGGATGTTCTGCCGGGTGTCGGTGGCGGGCACGGGGCCACTCTACGGCCCATTAGACCAGTCGTCTAGTCGCTGCGGGACGGGCGAGCCGCGCGACGGGACTCCGCGCAGCGGGGGAACACCTGGTCAGACGCGGAGCCGGAGGTCGGGATCGAACCGACGACCTACTGTTTACAAGACAGTTGCTCTACCACTGAGCTACACCGGCGGGTCGCCCCAGACTAGCTTCCCGCCCATCCCACACCCTCCCCGCCCGCCCACCGGACGCACCGGACGGGCGTCCGGCCGTGCCGCCGTCACCCGCCCGACACAGATCCCTAGCCTGGGAGGCCGCACGGACTACAGGAGAGGTGAACCGAACGTGGCCGAGGACACGCCGCCCGTCGACAGGTTCGCGCGGCGACTGCGCGGGGCGCTGCGGCGGGACGCGAAACGGCTGCTGACCCCCGGCCCGTCGACGGTGCCGATGCTGATGCTCGGCCCCCAGGTCCCCGACGACGCCCAGGTCCAGCAGGTCCTCGACCTCTGCATGCGGATCGGCGAGATCGAGCTGTCCAGTGGCGAGTCGGTGGACGAGGTCACCGCGACGATGCTGCGGCTGGCCAACGCGGCCGGCCTCCCGGCGGTGGACGTCGACATCACGTTCACCTCGATCACGATGTGCTGCCACCGGGGCAACGCGGCACAGCCGGTCACCACGATGCGGCTGGTCCGCTACCGGACCCTGGACCTGTCCCGGCTGGCCGAGACCGAGCAGATCGTCCGCGACCTGGAGGCGGGCCGGCTGGACGTGCGCGCGGCGTCGTCGCGGGTGTCGGACGTGGTGCGCAGCCCGCACCCCTACCCGCGCTGGGTCGCGACGTTCGGCTGGGCCGGGCTGGCCGCGTCGATCGCGCTGCTGCTCGGCGGCGGCCCGATCACCGCCACGGCGGCCTTCGTCACGACGGCGGTGATCGACCGGATCGGCAGGCTGCTGGCCCGGTGGGGGGTCGCGTCGTTCTTCCAGCAGGTGCTCGGCGGCTTCCTGGTGACCGCGTCGACGATCCTGCTGATCTCGATCGGGCTGTTCCCGGCCGGGACCAGACCCTCGTTCATCGTGGCGGCCGGGATCACCGTGCTGCTGTCCGGGCTGAGCGTCGTCTCCACCGTGCAGGACGCGCTGACCGGCTACTACCTGACGGCGGCGGCCCGGATCGTGGAGATCTCGCTGCTGTCGGCGGGGCTGCTCACCGGCGTCGTGCTCGGGCTGCAGCTGGGCTTCCAGTTCGACGTGCCGATCGAGGTGTCCGGGGACCTGCCGTCCAGCGTCGGGCAGTTCGGCCTGTCGGTGCTGTCCGGCGCCCTGGCGGCCGCGTTCTACGCGCTCGCCGGGTACGCCCCGCTGCGCTCGCTGCCGATCGCCGGCGCGGTCGGCGCGGCGAGCTGGGCGGTCTACGGCGTGCTGACCCAGGTGTTCGGGATCGGGGCGGTCCCGGCGACCGGCGCCGCGGCCCTGGTGGTCGGCCTGGCCGCCGGGCTGCTCCGGCGCGGGACCGACACCCCGCCGATGGTGGTGACGCTGGCCGGCGTCACCCCGCTGCTCCCCGGCCTGGCCGCCTACCGCGGCTTCTACCAACTGGCCGTGGAGGGCGTCTCGGAGGGACTGGTGACGGTCACCATCGCGCTGGCGATCGGTCTCGCGCTGGCCTCCGGTGTGGCGCTGGGCCAGTTCGCGACCCGGCCGCGGCGCCGGCCGGAGGAGACGCCGGCCTCCGGGGACAGCCCGTCCACCGGCAGCGGCTACATGCTCGCGCCGGACTCCGACGCCGCCGAATCGCAGGCCGCCCCCGCCGACTCGAAGTAGGCTCGGCGACGGGCCCGGGACGCGCCCGCGGCCCGTGCGTCGAGGAGGGCATGTGACCAGCGGCGAACCGGTGACCGCGGCGGATCTGGTGGTGGTGGCCAACCGGCTGCCGGTGGACTACGAACGCCGGCCGGACGGCAGCACCGGCTGGAAGCGCAGCCCGGGGGGCCTGGTCACGGCGCTGGAACCGACGCTGCGGGCCCGGGAGGGCGCCTGGGTCGGCTGGCCCGGCGTCCCGGACGTCGAGGTCGATCCGCTGGTGGAGGACGGCCTGTCGCTCTACCCGGTCCGGCTCTCCGCCCAGGAGGTCGAGGACTACTACGAGGGCCTCTCCAACGGCACGCTCTGGCCGCTCTACCACGACGTGGTCGCCCAGCCGCAGTTCCACCGGCACTGGTGGCGGGCCTACACCGTGGTCAACCAGCGCTTCGCCGAGGAGGTCGCCAGGGTCGCGGCGCACGGCGCGACCGTGTGGGTGCAGGACTACCAGCTCCAGCTGGTCCCGGGGCGGCTGCGCGAGCTGCGGCCGGACCTGCGGATCGGGTTCTTCCTGCACATCCCGTTCCCCCCGGTGGAGCTGTTCCGCCAGCTCCCGTGGCGGACCCGGATCATGGAGGGCCTGCTCGGCGCGGACCTGGTCGGGTTCCACACCGACGGCGGCGTCCGCAACTTCCACTGGCTCGCCCAGGAGCTGGCCGGCGCGACCCCGGACCGGGATCCGGAGGTGGTGCGCTACGGCGGCCGGCAGGTCCGGCTGGGCGCGTTCCCGATCTCGATCGACACCAAGCAGCTCGACGAGCTGTCCCGCACCGAGACCGTCCTGAAGCGCGCCGCGCAGATCCGCGAGGAGCTCGGGAACCCCGCGCGGATCGTGCTGGGCGTCGACCGGCTGGACTACACCAAGGGCATCGACGTGCGGCTGCGCGCGTTCCAGGAGCTCCTGGAGGAGAACCGGATCACGGGCGGCGACACGACGCGCAGCGGAGCGGAGTCGGCCATCGACACCGTGATGATCCAGCTGGCCACGCCGTCGCGCGAGCGGGTCGAGCACTACCAGCAGATGCGCAACGACATCGAGCAGGCGGTCGGCCGGATCAACGGCGAGTTCGCCAGGGTCGGCCATCCCGCCGTGCACTACCTGCACCGCTCGCTGCCCCGCGAGGAGCTGGTCGCGTTCTTCCTGGCCGCCGACGTCATGCTGGTCACCCCGCTGCGGGACGGCATGAACCTGGTCGCCAAGGAGTACGTGGCGGCCCGGCACGACGACGGCGGCGTGCTGGTGCTGTCCGAGTTCGCCGGCGCCGCGATCGAGCTGACCTCGGCGCTGCTGGTGAACCCGCACGACACCGACGGGGTCAAGGAGGCGCTGTACGCGGCGCTGACGATGAACCCCGACGAGGGCCGCAAGCGGATGCGCACGCTGCGCCGCCAGGTGCTCGACCACGACGTGGACCGGTGGGCGCGCTCGTTCCTGGAGACGCTGGGCGTGAAGGTGGACCGGTGACGCCGGCGGGCCCGGCCGGCGCGCTGGACCGGCTGGCCCGGGCCGACCGGCTGCTGGTGGCGCTCGACTTCGACGGCGTGCTGGCGCCGCTGGTGGACGATCCGTCGGCGTCCCGGCCGCTGCCGGGGTCCGCCGACGCGGTGCGCCGGCTCGCCGGCACCGACGCCACCACGGTGGTGCTGGTCTCCGGCCGCGGGCTCGACGATCTCGCGACCGTCTCCGGCTTCGGCCCGCCGGTCGGGCTGGTCGGCAGCCACGGCGCCGAGTTCGACGCGCGGCTCTCCGAGCTGCTCGGCCGCGGCGGGCTGCTCAGCGACGCGCAGGCCCGGCGGCGGGCCGCGCTGCTCGACGGCCTGCGGGAGCTGGTCGAGGCCGCCCCGGGCGCCCGGCTGGAGACCAAGCCGGCCGGCGGCGCCGTGCACGTGCGCGGGATGGACCCGGCGACCGGTGCCGCGCTGCTGCAGCAGGTCGAGGCCGAGTGGGTGCGCGACGGCGTCGACGCCACCGCGGGCAAGGACGTGCTGGACCTCGCGGTGCTGCGCACCACCAAGGGCGCCGCGGTGGCCGCGCTGCGCGACGTGCTCGGCGCCGGTCCGGTGCTGTTCGCCGGCGACGACGTCACCGACGAGACCGTGTTCGGCACGCTCGGCCCGGACGACGTCGGGATCAAGGTCGGCGACGGCGCCACCGCCGCCGGGTACCGGATCGCCGATCCGCACGAGCTGGAACCGCTGCTGCACCGGCTGGCCGACGCGCGGACCGGTGCGGTCAGGAGCGGGCCCGGCCGGTGACGGTCAGCTCGTCGCCGACCCGCAGCTCGGGGCCCGGGCCGGGGCCGGGATCGGGATCGAGATCGGGGATGAGATTCACGCCGAACAGCACGCCGCCGCCCACCCGGCGGTGCCGGGCGAGGGTGACCATCGGCTCCCGGCCGCGATCGGCCGTCACCGGGTCGACGGTGGTGAACACGCACCGGGCGCAGGGCTTCGCGACCCGGAACGCGACGTCGCCGACGGTGATCCGCCGCCAGCCGTCCTCGGCCCACGGCGCCGTCCCGGACACGACGAGGTTCGGCCGGAACCGGCTCATCGGCAGCGGCCCCTCCGCGGCGTGCGGGCCGTCCGCGACCAGCTCGTTCAGCGCGTCGAGGGAGTCCTGCGAGGTCAGCAGCAGCGGGTACCCGTCGGCGTAGGACACCCGGTCCTGCGGCCGGGAGAACTCCGGATCGGGCCGCCGGCGGTCCGGGTCGTCGAGGTGCACCAGGCGCACGTCGGTGCCGAGCAGCCCGGAGAACCACCGGTCGGCCTCGGGGCCCGCCGGCACCCCGGCGGTGTCCGAGCGGTGCACCCGCACCGGGACGGTCCCGACAGTCGGGGCCGGCTCGGCGACCCGCAGCACCGGGAGGCCGGGGCCGGTCACCTCCAGCCCGGCGCCGGTCGGCCGGGGCTCGGCGAGGACCAGCCGCGGGTGCCTGCGGCCGGTGACCATCACGCCGTCCGGGTCGACGACCATCCACCGCCGGTCGCCGGCGAGGCCGGCGCGCTCGACGGGGAGCCGGTCCTCCGACGTCCCGCGGCAGGACTTCACCGGGTACCGGAGGAGACCGGTCAGCCTCACCATCCGGAAAAGAACTCCCCCGACTGCCGCAGCGCCCGGGTGGTGGAGCCGACGACGAGCTCGGTCGGCAGCGTGACGTGCTCGGAGACGTGCCGGTCGCCGCGTTCCAGTAGCAGCCGCCCGGCCTCCCGGCCCTTCTCCCGGAACGGCTGCCGGACCGTGGTCAGCCCGACCCGGTCGGCCTCGGGCACGCCGTCGAACCCGGCGACCGACAGGTCCTCGGGGACCCGCAGGCCGCGGACCCGGGCCTCGCCGAGCGCGCCGAGGGCGAGGATGTCGGAGGTGCAGACGACGGCGGTGATCCCCGGGTGCGCGTCCAGCAGGGCGGCCGCGCCGTCGGCGCCTGCCTCGGCGGAGTGCTCGAAGCGCTCGACCACCGGCACCGTGGACCAGCTGACCCCGGCCTCGGTGAACGCCTCGCGCAGGCCGGCCAGCCGCTCCCGCTGCACGCTGTAGGTGCTGCGCTCCTGCCGCTCGGGCCCGACCGGCCCGTCGTACCGCTGTGAGCTGAGCCGCATGCACAACACGCCGATCCGCCGGTGCCCCAGCTCCACCAGGTAGCGGCCGAGCGCCAGGGTGCCCGCCCGGTCGTCGACGCCGACCCGGTCGACGCCCTCGACGCCGGCCGGCTGGTCGCACACCACGGTCGGCACCGGACGCTGCAGGACGGCGCGGAAGTGCGGGTCGTCCTCGCTGACCGAGTAGACGACGAAGCCGTCCACCCCCGCCTGGTAGACGGCGTCGACGTCGGAGTGCTCCGGGCTGACCGGCACCAGCAGCAGCCCGGTGCCCGCCTTCTCGCAGGCCAGCGCGAGCCCCTCCAGGAAGCCGGTGGCGCCCGGGTCGCGGAAGGCGTAGCTCAGCGCCTCGGTGAGCAGCAGCCCGACCGCGCCGGCCCGGCGGGTGCGCAGCGAGCGGGCCACCGGGTCCGGGCCGGGGTACCCGAGCCGGCGGGCCGCCTCCAGGACGCGCTCGCGCAGCGGCGCGGACAGCTGGTCGGGGCGGTTGTAGGCGTTGGACACGGTGGTCCGGGAGACGCCGAGCTCGGCCGCCAGCGACGCGAGCGTCGCCGGACGCCGCTGGTGCTGGGGACCGGTCACGCCTCGAACGGTAGCGGCGGCGTCACCCGGGTGAAAGTCCGGCCCGGCCCGGGCGTATGGATCACATCGTCGCAGTCCGGCCCGACTGTAGAGTGAATATGAGAACGATTTTCGATAAATACATGACGATACGTTGATAGGAGTTCGGTCGTGTCCCCTTCCCCGCTCCGCCCGGCCGCGTTGGTGGCCGGGCTCGCCGCCCTCTCGCTGGGCCTGTCCGCCTGTGGCTCCGGCCAGGTGGAAGCCCCGACCAGCCCAGACACCCCGCAGTCCGCGATCGTCGCCTCCACCGACGCCTGGGGCGCCGTCGCCCGCGCCGTCGGCGGCAACTACGTGCAGGTCGAGTCGATCATCGACTCGCCGAACGTGGACCCGCACGGCTACGAGGCGACCCCGCAGGACGCCCTGACCGTCGGCGACGCCCAGCTGATCCTGATGAACGGCGGCGGCTACGACGCGTTCATGACCGGCCTCATCTCCTCCTCCGGCAACCAGGCGCCGGTGGTCGACGCGGTCGAGGTCTCCGGGCTGGAGGGCGCCGGCGAGGCCGGTCACGCGCACGAGGACGAGGCGGGGCCCGACCACGCGCACGAGGACGAGGCGGGCCACGACCACGCGCACGAGGACGAGGCGGGCGGCCACGAGGGACACGACCACGGCGCGTTCAACGAGCACGTCTGGTACAGCCTGCCGACCGTGCAGCAGGTCGCCCAGCAGCTCGCCGACCGGCTCGCCGAGATCGACCCGTCGGCCGCCGAGTACTTCCGGAGCAACGCCCAGGCCGTCTCCGGCGGCATCGCCCAGCTGACCTCGAAGGCCACCGACATCGGCCGCAGCCACCCGGACGCCCGGGTCGTCGTCACCGAGCCGGTCCCGGACTACCTGCTGGAGTCGGCCGGCCTGGAGAACGTCACGCCGCAGGAGTTCTCCTCGGCCGTCGAGGAGGGCACCGACCCGCCGGCCGCCGTCGTCGCGCAGACCCTGGACCTGTTCCGCAACCAGCCGCCGGCCGACGTGCTGATCGTCAACAGCCAGACCGAGTCCGCGAGCACCGACCAGGTGCGGGCCGCTGCCGAGCAGGCCGGCGTCCCGGTCGTCGAGATGAGCGAGACACTGCCCGAGGGCGTCGACGACTACGTCCAGTGGATGAACGGCAACCTCGACGAGCTGAACGCGGCGCTCTCGCAGTGACCGCCCCGGCGCTCTCGCTGCGCGGGGCGGGCCTGCGGTTCGGCGACCGGACCCTGTGGTCCGGCCTGGACCTCGACGTCGCCCCCGGGGAGTTCGTCGCGGTGCTCGGCCCGAACGGCTCCGGCAAGACGACGCTGATGCGCGTCCTGCTGGGGCTGCTCGCGCTCTCCGAGGGCGAGGTCCGGATCGCCGGCGCCGCGCCGCGCCGCGGCAGCCCGGAGATCGGCTACGTGCCCCAGCAGCAGCAGCTCGATCCCGATCTGCCGCTGCGCGGGCGGGACCTGGTCGGGCTCGGCCTGGACGGGCACCGGTTCGGCCCCGGCTGGGCCCGGCCCGGCGCCCGCCGGGAGCGGCGCGAGCGGGTCGACCGGGCGCTCGGCGCGGTCGGCGGCACCGGGTACGCCGGATCGCCGGTCGGCAGGCTCTCCGGCGGCGAGCAGCAGCGGCTGCGGGTCGCGCAGGCGCTCGTCGGCGATCCGGCGCTGCTGCTGTGCGACGAGCCGCTGCTCTCCCTCGACCTGTCCCACCAGCGCACGGTCACCCGGCTGATCGACGAGCGCCGGCGCACCGACGGCACCGCCGTGCTGTTCGTCACGCACGAGATCAACCCGGTGCTCCCGCTCGTCGACCGGGTGCTCTACCTGGTCGACGGCCGGTTCCGGATCGGCCCGACCGAGCAGGTCATGACCTCCGAGGTGCTCTCCGAACTCTACCGCACCGAGGTGGACGTGCTGCGCGTGCGGGACCGGCTGGTCGTCGTCGGCGCCGAGGACGCCGGCCTGCACGCCGAGCACGGCGGGGTCCCGGCTTGATCGACCGGCTGTTCTCCTTCGACGGCACCCTGGAGCTGCTGGCCGAGCCGTTCGTGCAGAACGCGCTGATCGCCTGCGCGGTGCTCGGGCTGGTCGCCGGGCTGCTCACCCCGCTGGTGGTCAGCCGGGGCATGGCGTTCGCCGTGCACGGCACCGCCGAGCTCGCCTTCACCGGCGGCGCGGCCGCGCTGCTGATCGGGCTGGAGGTCGGGCTCGGGTCGGTGGTCGGCGCCGTCGTCGCGGCGACCATCTTCGGCGTGCTCGGCCTGCGCCAGCGCGAGCGGGACTCGGTGATCGGCGTCGTGCTCGCGTTCGGGCTCGGCCTCGGCGTGCTGTTCCTGTCCCTCTACGAGGGCCGCTCGGCGAACCGGTTCGGGCTGCTCACCGGCTCGATCGTGGCCGTCGACGGGACCAACCTGCGGGTGCTCGCCGTCGTCGCGGTGCTGGTGCTCGTCGCCTTGCTGGTGGTCTACCGGCCGCTGTTGTTCGCGAGCACCGATCCGGACGTGGCGCTCGCCCGCGGCGTGCCGGTGCGCGCCCTGTCGCTGGTGTTCGCGGTGCTGATCGGGCTGGTGACCGCGCTCGCGGTGCCGATCGTCGGGGCGATCCTGGTGCTCGCAGTGATGATCGTCCCGGGCGCCGCGGCGAACCGGGTCACCGCCAACCCGGTCCGCGCGACGATCCTGGCCGTGGTGATCGCCGAGGTGTCGCTGGTCGGCGGCACGATCCTGTCGCTGGCGCCGGGGCTGCCGGTGTCGGCGTACGTGGCGACCATCGGCTTCCTCGCCTACCTGCTGTGCCGGCTGGTCGCCCGGCTGCGCGGGCGCGCCGTGGCCCGCGCCTGAGCCCGGTCCGTCAGCGACCGACGCGGCGGCGGCGCGCCACCTCGGCCAGCACCACACCGGTGGCGACCGAGGCGTTGAGCGACTCGACGTTCCCGGCCAGCGGGATCGAGACGGTGACGTCGCAGGTCTCCCGGACCAGCCGGGACAGCCCCTTGCCCTCGGACCCGGTGACCAGCACCAGCGGGCCGGTGGCGAGATCGAGGTCGTCGAGCGAGACGTCGCCGTCAGCGGCCAGGCCGGCGACCATCAGCCCGGCCGAGGCGTACTCGCGCAGCGTCCGGGTCAGGTTCGTCGCGCGGGCCACCGGCAGCCGGGCCGCGGTGCCGGCCGAGGTCCGCCAGGCCACCGCCGTCATCCCGGCGGCGCGGCGCTGCGGGACGACGACGCCGTGCCCGCCGAACGCGCTCACCGAGCGGACGACCGCGCCGAGGTTCCGCGGGTCGGTGACGCCGTCCAGGGCGACCGCGAGCGCGGGCCGGCCGGAGTGGGCGGCCCGCTCCAGCAGCTCGTCGGGGTGGGCGTAGGAGTACGGCGGCACCTGCAGGGCCATCCCCTGGTGCAGCGCCCCGCCGGTGATCCGGTCGAGATCGTTGCGCGGGACCTCCAGGATCGAGATCCCGGCCTCCGCGGCCAGCGCGACCGCCTCGGCGACCCGCTCGTCGGCCGGCATGCCGGTGGCGACGTGCAGGGCGGTCGCCGGGACGCCGGCGCGCAGGCACTCGACGACCGGGTTGCGGCCGAGCACCGTCTCCGGGCCCTCGCCGTCGCCGCGCCGGCCGGCGACCGGCCGGCGGCGCTGCTGATCCTGCTGGGCCGCCCGGCGGGCGGCCGCCTTCTGCTTGGGGTGCCCGGGCCGCAGGTCGCCGGGCGGGGTCGGCCCCTTGCCGCGCAGCGCGCGGCGGGACTGGCCGCCGGAGCCGACGACCATCCCCTTCTTGGTGCCGTCCTTGCGGATCGCTCCGCGGCGCTTGGAATTGCCTGCCATCGTTATCGGGCGTCCTATGCGTCTTTGAGAGTCCAGGTGGAGCCGCCGGCGCCGTCCTCGACGGCGATGCCGGCGGCGAGCAGCTCGTCGCGGAGCCGGTCGGCGGTGGCGAAGTCGCGCTCGGCGCGCGCCGCCTGGCGACGCTCCAGCATCGACTCGACCAGGGTGGCCAGCGCCTCCCGGGCACCGTCACCGGTGGCCTCGGCGGCGCCGCCCGCGGCCAGCGGGTCCAGCCCCATCACGGCGGTGGTGGCGCGCACGCAGGACGCGGCCCGCGAGGCGGTGCCGGCGTCGCCCGCGTCGAGCGCGGTGTTGCCCTCGCGCACCAGCTTGTGGATCACCGACAGGGCACCGGGGGTGCCCAGGTCGTCGTCCAGGGCGGCGGCGAACTCGGCCGGGACGTCCGCCGACGGCTCGGGCAGCCCGTGCCGCTCGCGGACCCGGTTCACGAACGACTCGATCCGCCGGTAGGCGGCGACCGCCTCGTCCAGTGCGGCGTCGGAGTACTCGATGGCCGACCGGTAGTGCGGGCCGACCAGGTAGTAGCGCAGCTCGGCCGGGCGGACCCGCTGCAGCAGCGACTCGATCTGCAGCGTGTTGCCCAGCGACTTGGACATCTTCTCGCCGCCCATGGTCACCCAGGCGTTGTGCAGCCAGAACCGGGCGAACGGGTCACCGGCCGCGTGCGACTGGGCGCGCTCGTTCTCGTGGTGCGGGAAGACCAGGTCCAGTCCGCCGCCGTGGATGTCGAACTCCGGGCCGAGGTAGGCGGTGGCCATCGCCGAGCACTCCAGGTGCCAGCCCGGACGGCCGTGCCCCCACGGGGTCGGCCAGCTCGGCTCGCCCGGCTTCGCCGCCTTCCACAGGGTGAAGTCCAGCGGATCGCGCTTGTGCCCGCCCTGGCCCTCGCCCTGGTGCACGTCGTCCACCTTCTGGCCGGACAGCGAGCCGTACTCGGGCAGCGTCCGGACGGCGAAGTAGACGTCGCCGGCCGCGGTGTAGGCGTGCCCGCGGTCGATCAGCCGCTCGATCAGGTCGACCATCTGCGTGATGTGCCCGGTCGCGCGCGGCTCGATCGAGGCGGGCAGGCAGCCCAGCGCGTCGTACGCGGCGGTGAAGGCCCGCTCGTGGGTGGCGGCCCACTCCCACCACGGACGGCCCGCCGCCTCGGACTTGCGCAGGATCTTGTCGTCGATGTCGGTGACGTTGCGGACCAGCGTGACGTCGTAACCGGCGTGGGTCAGCCAGCGGCGCAGCACGTCGTAGTTGAGGCTCGACCGGACGTGACCTATGTGCGGCAGGCCCTGCACGGTGGCACCACAGACGTACATCGACACGGCTCCGGCCCGCAGCGGCGTGAAGGCACGCTGCTCCCTGGTCGCTGAGTCGAGAAGTCTGAGGCTCACATCACCAGGGTACGGCTCTCCGATTCGTCCACTACACCGGCGGTGTCCGAGCGGCAAGGTGTGCGTCATGACTGTTCAGCAGCTGTACCCCAGGCTCGTCGTGTCCGACGCCGACGGGGCCGTCCGGTTCTACGCCGCGGCGTTCGGCGCGGAGCTCGTCGAGCGCTACACCGACGGGTCCGGCCGGGTGGTGCACGCGCTGCTCCGGGCCGGCGACGCGCTCTGGGCGGTCAAGGACGCCGACGAGGTCGACCCGGCACCGGCCGGCCCCGGCGCGGTGATCGTCGCGCTCTACGTCGACGACCCGGACGCGGTCGCCGCGGCGATGGTGGCCGGCGGCGGGCGGGTGCTCTTCGAGGTCGCCGACCATCCCTACGGCGAGCGCGGCGGCCGGATCGCCGATCCGTACGGCCACGCCTGGATGGTCGCCGCGCGCAGCGAGGAGCTGGACCCGGAGGAGGTCCAGCGGCGGACCGCGGCGGCCTATCCCTGACCGGCGGCCAGCAGCAGGGCGGTCGCCACCGCGGCCCGGCCCTCGCCGCGGCCGGTGAGGCCGAGCCCGTCGGTGGTGGTGCCGGACACCGAGACCGGTCCACCGAGGACCCCGGTCAGCACCTGCTCGGCCTCGGCCCGCCGGCGGCCGATCTTCGGGTCGTTCCCGATCACCTGGACGGCGGCGTTCCCGATCGTCCAGCCGTCGCGTTCGAGCAGCCTGCGGACCTCGGCCAGCAGCGCCGAACCGGAGGCGCCGGACCATTCCGGACGGCCGGTGCCGAACACCGCACCGAGGTCGCCGAGCCCGGCGGCGGACAGCAGCGCGTCACACAGCGCGTGCGCGGCGACGTCGCCGTCGGAGTGCCCGGCGCAGCCGTCCACCCCGGCCCACAGCAGGCCGGCGACCCAGCAGTCCCGGCCGGGCTCGACGGGGTGCACGTCGGTCCCGATACCGACCCTCATCCGATACCGACCCTCATCCGGTGCTCCGTACTCCTCCGGCCGGGTGTGTCGGCGCGCCGCCGAGCAGCAGCCCGGCGATCCGCAGGTCCCAGCCGGTCGTCACCTTGAACGCGAGCGGATCGCCCGCGACGGTCGCGACCGGCTCGCCGAGCGCCTCGACCAGGCCGGCGTCGTCGGTCGCCGGATCGGGACCGCTGGCGTAGGCGAGACGAAGCTCACGCGCCCGGAAGCCCTGCGGCGTCTGCACCGCCCGCAGCGTGGAACGGTCCACAGTGGACAGTACGGTCCCGGCCGGGTCCACCGTCTTGACGGTGTCGGTCACCGGCAGCACCGGGATCACCGCGGGCGCGCCCGCGCGGACCGCGTCGACCACCCGGCGGACCACCCCGGCGGGGGTCAGCGGGCGGGCGGCGTCGTGCACCAGCACGACCTCGGCGTCCGGCCGGGTCGCGGCCAACCCGGCGGCCACCGACGCGGTGCGGTCGGCGCCACCGGGCACGACCGTCACCGGCCGGCCCGGGAGCAACCCGACCGCATCGTGCACCTGCTCGGCGGGGACGACGACCACCACGTGATCGACGACGCCGGACCCGAGCAGGCCGTCGACGGCGCGCACCAGCATGGGCACGCCGCCGACCTCGACGAACGCCTTCGGCACACCGGCACCGAGCCGGACCCCCGAACCCGCCGCAGGCAGCACGGCGACGACGGGCGAACCGCTCACTCCGCGATGCTCAGGCGTTCGCGGTGGCGAGCACCTCGTCGAGCAGGATCTCGGCCCGCTCCTCGTCGGTGCCCTCGGCCAGCGCGAGCTCGCTGACCAGGATCTGTCGCGCCTTGGCGAGCATGCGCTTCTCGCCCGCGGACAGCCCCCGGTCCTTCTCCCGGCGCCACAGGTCACGCACGACCTCGGCGACCTTGTTCACGTCGCCCGAGGTGAGCTTCTCCCAGTTCGCCTTGTAACGGCGGGACCAGTTCGTGGGCTCCTCGGTGTGCGGCGCGCGCAACACCTCGAAGACCCGATCCAGACCCTCCTGACCCACCACGTCCCGAACGCCGACGACCTCTACGTTGTCGGCGGGAATGCGGACCGTCAGATCCCCCTGCTGAACCTTCAGGACGAGGTACTGCACTTCCTCGCCCTTGATCGTCCTCATCTCGATCGCCTCGATGAGCGCGGCACCGTGGTGCGGGTAGACGACGGTCTCTCCGACCTTGAAAACCATGTGTCCTCTGGCCCCTTTCGCTGGGACCAGATTAACACGCCGTTCGAACGGGCCGGTGACCGGCTTTCACCGTCGTCGCAGGTCAGGGGGTTGACAACACCGGAAAAACGTGTTCCCGCGGGTGTGTACCGGGTCTGCCGGAAGCCCGTCACCTGCGCTCCACCGGGCCGCCACGCGGCGGACGGAGCCGGCCTGCGGACGCCCGACCGCGCACCGGCGCGGGACACGCGACTAGGCTGCCGGGCGGATCGGGCGATTCCACCGCGCCGGTCCGCACTCGCCGTACGCGCGCCGGGAGCAGCTCCCGGCCGGCAGGAAGGACACGCCGACCGTGAGCCGCAACCGCCGTCCCGTCCGCACCCTGGCCGGGGTCGCCGGAGCCGTCGCCCTGACCGGCCTGCTGCTGAGCGGGTGTGGTGCGGGACAGCTCTCGCAGACCGCCCAGCAGGTCGCCGAGACCAACGGCGTCAACGTCTCGGTCGGCTCGGTCGACCTGCGGGACGTGCAGGTCGCCTATCCCGAGTCGCCGGCCAGCGAGGCCGCGCTCTACGCCAGGGGCACCGCGGCGCCGCTGCGCGCCACCCTGGTGAACTCCGGCAGCGTCGCCGACCGGCTGGTCTCGGTCAGCTCGCCGGCCGCCGCGAACGTGCTGATCGACGGCGACCCGGTCCTCCCGCAGGACATCGCTCTGGTGTCGGCGGCGAACTTCCCGCTGTCGCCGACCGCGAGCCGCCCGCTGAACATCACCCTCGAGGGCCTGACCCAGCCGATCGGCGCCGGCGACACCATCCCGGTCACGTTCGTCTTCGAGCGCGCCGGCTCGGTCACCGCGCAGGTGCCCGCCGCCGTGCCCACCGAGGACGTGCCGCTCGGCCCCGGCCCGGAGCGCGACGACTTCTCCGCCGAGGCCGAGGTCGCACCGGCGCCGCCGGAACTGCCGGCCGACGAGGGCCAGGACGGCGAGGACACCTCGGTCACCGACGGCGAGGGCGTCGAGTCCGCCCCCGGCAACGAGGGCAGCGGCGCCGGCGGCGCCGCCGGCAACTGACCACCAGGACCCGGGCGGCCCGCTCGGGTGGCTACCGCTGTACCGAGTGCGACCAGCGCACCGCGCAGTGGGTCGGCCGCTGCCCGGGCTGCCAGGCCTGGGGCAGCCTCGAACAGGTCGAGGCCCCGCGCGGCAACGGCCGCACCGTCGTCGCGGGCGCACCGAGCACGCCGGCCCGGCGGATCGCCGACGTCGAGCTGGACGCCGCCCGGGCCCGACCGACCGGCGTCGACGAGCTGGACCGGGTGCTGGGCGGCGGGCTGGTGCCCGGCGCGGTCGTGCTGCTCGCCGGTGAGCCCGGCGTCGGGAAGTCCACCCTGCTGCTGGAGGTCGCGGCCCGCGCGGCGGCCGGATCGCGGGTGCTCTACGTGTCCGGCGAGGAATCCGCGGGCCAGGTCCGGCTGCGCGCCGAGCGGACCGGCGGGCTGCACGACGAGCTCTACCTCGCCGCCGAGTCCGACCTGGAGTCGGTGCTCGGACACGTCGACGCGTTGGCGCCGTCGCTGCTGGTGATCGACTCGATCCAGACCATGTCCACCGCAGGCGTCGACGGCACCCCGGGCGGGGTCACCCAGACCCGCGCGGTGACCATCGGGCTGACCGCGCTCGCCAAGGAGCGCGGCCTGGCGGTGCTGCTGGTCGGCCACGTCACCAAGGACGGCGGCATCGCGGGCCCGCGGGTGCTGGAGCACGTCGTCGACGTGGTGCTGCACTTCGAGGGCGACAAGCACTCCGCGCTGCGGATGGTGCGCGGCGTGAAGAACCGGTTCGGCCCGGCCGACGAGGTCGGCTGCTTCGAGCTGCGCGACTCGGGCATCGTCGGGCTGCCCGACCCGTCGGGGCTGTTCCTGGGCCGGTTCGGCCAGGGCGGCGACGGGGTGCAGCCGGGCACCGCGGTGACCGTCGTGATGGACGGCAGGCGGCCGCTGCTGGCCGAGGTGCAGGCGCTGGTGGCCGGGGCGAACATCCCGAGCCCGCGGCGGGCGGTGACCGGGCTGGACGCGTCCCGGGTACCGATGCTGCTCGCCGTCGTCGAGCGGCGGGGCGGGCTGAAGCTGCACGACGCCGAGGTCTACACCGCGACCGTCGGCGGCATGAGGATCACCGAGCCGGCCGCGGACCTGGCGGTCGCGCTGGCCGTCGTCTCGGCCAAGCGCGACATCGCGCTGCCCGCCGATCTCGTGGTGCTCGGCGAGCTCGGCCTGGCCGGTGAGCTGCGCCGGGTGCACGGCATCGGGCGGCGACTGGCCGAGGCGGCCCGGCTCGGCTTCACCAGGGCGATCGTCCCGCCGGACGCCGAGGTCGGGTCGACCGGCATGAAGATCACCGAGGCGGCGTCGCTGAAGCAGATCATGGACCGGCTGCGCTGAGCCCGGTCAGCCCATCAGCAGCGGGGCCGGCGCGCTGACCACCCCGCCGAGCCGGGCCAGCACCCGGTAGCCGCCGGGCTCGACCCGGGCCCGCTCGGCCGCGCAGCCGGGCTCGGACCGCAGCCCGCTCCAGGTCACCGCGAACGCGACCGGCTCGCCGGGCACCAGGGTGCGCAGGTCGTCGGTGGCCGGGTTCGAGCAGTCGTTGGACGACCAGAGCTTGTCCGCGCCGTCGCCGCTCCACACCGCGATCTCCTGCTCCGCACCGTCCAGGTCGCGCACGCACGGCTCGCCGGACACGTTGGTGACCACCAGCCGCAGCTCCGGGCGGGCGTCGGCCGGGTAGCTCGGCTGCCCGGTCTCGGCCCGCACCTCGATCATGCCGTCGGCGCAGGGCACCGGGCCGGTCGCGGGGGACGGCGCGGCGTCCGGCACCGGCACCGACGGGCGCGGGGTGTCGTCGGGCCGCACCGTCTCGTCCACCGGGCCCGCGTTCGGGGCCGCGGGCCCGGTGGACTCCCTCTCGTCCGCCGGTCCGGGGCCGGCGGTGGCGGGGAGCGGCGGCTGCGGTGCGCCCGGGGCTGGGGACTCCGGGGCCGGGGATGCCGGAGCCGCCGCTCCGCTGTCGGGGGTGGACACCGCTGCGGCACCGGTCGGTGTGGTGTCCTCGCCGGCCGCTCCGGGGATGAGCAGCCAGGTGGTCAGCCACAGCAGGGCGAACAGCGCGAGCAGCGCGGCGCCCACCGCGACTGCGCGCCGACGCCAGTAGACCGACGCCGGCAGGGGTCCCACCGGGTCCAACATGTCACTGACGGTAGATCGATGATTACTCGATGTCGTCGGTGCCGCGCCGGTGCGGAGCAGGTCGGCGCGGTTGTACCCCTGTGAGGGAACGGGGGACGCGCCACCGGGTGACCGGGGGGCACCGGCACCGACCGACCGTGCCCGGACGTCCCCGTCGGAACCGCCCCGGCCGCACCCGACCAGGGGCGATGATCACGGATCCGGCACCGGGACGGTCGCCCGGTGCCGCTCCGGGTGCCCGATCCGTGATCACGTCCGGGCACCCGCGACACTGGAGGGGTGCTGGCCGAGCGGATCCACCCGTGGTTCTCCGCGCATGCCCGGGACCTTCCGTGGCGGCGCCCGGGCACGACGCCGTGGGGGGTGCTGGTCAGCGAGTTCATGCTGCAGCAGACCCCGGTGGCCCGGGTCGAGCCGGTCTGGACCGAGTGGATGCGGCGCTGGCCCGCGCCGTCCGCGCTGGCCGCCGCACCGCGGGCGGACGTGCTGCGCGCCTGGGGCAAGCTCGGCTACCCGCGCCGGGCGATCCGGCTGCACGACGCCGCGGCCGCCATCGCCCGGGAGCACGGCGACGCCGTCCCGTCGGACGTGGACGCGCTGGAGGCGCTGCCGGGCGTCGGCTCCTACACCGCGCGCGCGGTCGCCGCGTTCGGCTTCGGGCTGCGGGCCCCGGTCGTCGACACCAACGTCCGGCGGGTGGTGGCCCGCGCCGTGCACGCCCACGGCGACGCCGGCCCGGCCCGGACCCGTGTCGATCTCGCCGACGTCGACGCGCTGCTGCCGCCGGACGACGCGACCGCGGCGGTCGTCTCGGCCGGGCTGATGGAGCTCGGCGCGGTGGTCTGCACCGCGCGGGCACCGCGCTGCCCGCTCTGCCCGGTCGAGGCGGAGTGCGCCTGGGTGGCCGCGGGCAGGCCCGCCTACGAGGGCCCGCGCAAACCGGTGCAGGGCTTCGCCGGGACCGACCGGCAGGTCCGCGGGAAGCTGATGGACGTGCTGCGCGGCGCCCCCGGCCCGGTCCGGCGGGCCGAGCTGGACGCGGTCTGGCCGGACGCCGGGCAGCGCGACCGCTGCCTGCACTCGCTGCTGGTCGACGGCCTCGCCGAGCAGACCGACGACGGCCGCTTCGCACTCCCCGCCTGATGCCCGCGACCGTCCGGTTCCGGCTCGATCCCGCCGCGGTGGGCGAGCTGGCGGGACTGCGGGCCCGGCTCACCGCCGCCGGGCTGCCCGCCGCGGGCGGCGACCCGGTGGTCACCGTCGCCGCCGCCGGGACCGTCCCGGGACCGGCCAGGGACGCGCTGGTGGCCGAGCTGCGGCTGGTCGCGCTGCCCGCGCTCTGGCTGGCCACGCTCGGCTCCCGGACCGGCGACGACGACGCGCTGGTGCTCGCCGCCGTCACCGACCCGGAGGTGCTCGCGGTGCACACGGCGGTGCACGACGCGCTGGCCGGACGGGTCCGCGGGCCGCACGCCGCGCACCTGCCCGGCTCCTGGCTGCCGCACGTGGTGCTGGCCACCGAGCGGCCGGCGGAGGCGTTCGCGCTGCTGCACCCGGTGCCGCCGGTGCGGGCCCGGATCGTCGCCGTGGAGCTGCACGACTCGCGCACCGGGGTGACCGAGGTGCTCGCTCACTGACCGGTGGCGCCGAGCAGCGCGGTCACCGCCCCGGCCCAGCCGGCCGGGTCCGCGTCGTGCACGAGATGGCCGGTCCCGGGCAGCCGGACGTGCCGGGCGCCCGGCACCCGGGCGGCGAGCAGCGCGAGCTGCCCCGGCGGGGCGACCGACTCCCCCGCCTCGATCACCAGCAGCGGGACGCGGACCGCCGACAGCTCGTCGAGCAGGCCGCGGCGCAGCCAGTGCGCGGCGATCGCGCAGGCGTCGTCGACGTCGCAGGCGAGCCACCAGCCGTCGGCGCGGCGGACGGCGCAGCGTCCCATGTGCTCGCCCACCTCGGGCCGCGGCCGGCCGAGCACCGCCGCCAGTGCGGCCCGGGACGGGTGCGGCCCGGCGACCGCGCCGAACCAGGCGCGCATGTCCTCGAGCAGCCCCGGCGGGCTGCCGGTCAGGTCCGGTGGCGGGTCCTCGGCGACGACCGCGGTGACCAGGTCCGGCCGCCGGACGGCGGCCAGCAGCGCGGACAGCCCGCCCATCGAGTGGCCGACCAGCGCGGCCGGCCCGGTGCGCCCCAGCAGCTCGACGACGTCGCGGGCCAGCCGGTCCGGCGACCAGGCCGCCGGGTCCGCCCCGTCCGGCCGCCCGGAGCGCCCGTGCCCGCGCGCGTCCGGCGCCAGCACCCGGCCGTGCGGCGTCAGCGCCGCCGCCCGCGGCTCCCAGCTCGCGGCGCAGCTCATCAGGCCGTGCAGCAGCACGATCGGCCGCCCGCGGCCGCCGAACGCGGTGACGGCCAGCTCGACGCCGTCGGAGGAACGCACCCGCCGACCCTAGGCTGCACCCGTGGCCGACGAGCACGACGTGCGCCGGATCGCCCTCGGGCTGGACGGCGCCGTGGAGAACCCTGGCGACGGGTTCGACTTCCGGGTCCGTGGCAAGGGGTTCGTGTGGTCCTATCCGGAGCGGGTGCCGGGCCGCCGCCGGGTGATCCGGACCGACATCGCGGTGCTCTACGTCGGCGACGAGGCGGAGAAGCAGGCGCTGCTGCGCGGCGAGCCGGAGCTGTTCTCCACCGACCCGGGACACGAGCCGTTCCCGCTGGTCCTGGTGCGCCTGGAGCGGGTCGGCGTGGACCGGCTGGCCGAACTCGTCAGCGACGCCTGGCGGATGCGCGTCGACGGGGCCGGTCCGGGCTAACGTGGGTGCATGGCCGTAGTGAAGATCAACGCGATCGACGTCCCGGAGAACGCCGGGCCGGAGCTGGAGAAGCGGTTCGCGAACCGCCTGCACGCCGTCGACGGGCAGCCCGGGTTCATCTCGTTCCAGCTGCTCCGCCCGGTCTCCGGGGACGACCGGTACTTCGTGGTCACCCACTGGGAGACCGAGGAGGCGTTCCAGGCGTGGCGGGACGGGCCCGCCGCCGAGGCGCACGCCGGTGCGCGCTCGCCGAAGCCGGTCGCCACCGGCGCCTCGCTGCTGGAGTTCGAGGTCGTCGATCTCGAGCAGATCGCGGCGGGGTCCTGATCGATCCGGACCTGCGCTCCGCCGCGGCGCTGATCGGCGGCGCCGACGCGCTGCTGGTCACCGCCGGGGCGGGGATGGGCGTCGACTCGGGCCTGCCGGACTTCCGCGGCGACGAGGGCTTCTGGCGCGCCTACCCGCCGTACGCCCGGCTCGGGCTGCGGTTCGTCGAGCTCGCCGATCCGGAGCACTTCGCCGGCGACCCGGAACTGGCCTGGGGCTTCTACGGGCACCGCCTGCACCTGTACCGGCGGACCGTCCCGCACGCCGGGTTCGACGTCCTGCGGCGCTGGGCCGGGCGCGTACCGACGACCGTGTTCACGTCCAACGTGGACGGCCAGTTCCAGCGCGCCGGGTTCCCCGCCGGAGACGTCGCCGAGGTGCACGGCTCGATCCACCACCTGCAGTGCCTGCGGCTGTGCGGGTACGGCGTGTGGCCGGCCGACGGCGTCGACGTGGCGATCGACCCGGACAGCATGCGCGCGACCGGCCCGCTGCCGTCCTGTCCCGGCTGCGGCGGGCTCGCCCGGCCGGCGATCCTGATGTTCGGCGACGCCGGCTGGGACGCCTCGCACGCCGAGCCGGCGCTGCAGCGGCACGTCGACTGGCTGGCCCGGCACCGGGCCGGGCTCGCCGTCGTCGAGCTGGGGGCGGGCACCGCGCTGCCGACCGTGCGCCGCCGCTCCGAGCTGGCCTCGGCCGCGACCGGCGCGCTGGTCCGGATCAACGTCCGGGAGCCGCAGGTGCGGCACGGCCGCGGCGTCGGCATCGCGGCGGGGGCCGCTGCGACCCTCGCCGCGATCGACGAGCTGCTCGACGCCCGGGCGGCCGCTCAGTCCGGCACGGACTTCTGACCGGGCACCACGATCGCCGGCAGGTCGGCGAGCCCGGCCAGCGCGGCGGAGTGCACCTCGGCGGCCCGGACGGTGCCGTCCACCCCGGGCAGGTCCCGGGTGGCGGTGGCCGCGGCGACCACGGTCGGGACGTGCCCGGCGGAGAACGCGCTGCGGGCCGTCGAGTTGACGCACATGTGCGTCATGAACCCGGCGAGGACCAGGTCCTGGTAGCCCTCCAGCAGGTCGGCCAGGCCGGTGTGCACGAAGGCGCTCGGGAAGTTCTTGACCACGACGGCCTCGCCGTCCCGCGGCGCCACCGAGTCGTGGATCGCGCCGATCGGGGCGGTGACGTCGTACGGGCTGCCCTCGCCCGCGTCGTGCTGCACGTGGATCACCCGGGCGCCCGCGGAGCGCGCCCGGTCGAGCAGCGCGGCGGCCTCCGCCAGGGCCGGCTCGACGTTCTCCAGGCGCATCACGCCCTCGGTGTAGGTGTTCTGCAGGTCGATCATGATCAGGGCGGAGCGGCCCAGCGGGGCCGGCTCGACCGGCAGCCCCATCAGCCCGCGCAGGGTGTGCGGTGCGGACATCGGTGTCCTCCTTCGTCCGGACACACCGCGGGCCCGGACACACCGGTCCGGGCCCGCGATGGATCAGTCGTCGTTCAGTGACCGCCACTCGTCGTCGGTGAACAGCCGGGAGCGGATCAGGAACCGGACGCCCTCCGGCGCCTCGACCGAGAACCCGCTGCCCCGTCCCTTCACCACGTCGACGGTGAGATGGGTGTGCTTCCAGTATTCGAACTGTGACGCCGACATCCAGAAGCCGATCGGCTTCTCGATCCCGTCCACCCGGAGGTCCCCCAGATGGACGTCCGAGCCGCCGGTCTTGAAGTCACCGTCCGGGTAGCACATCGGGGCGCTGCCGTCGCAGCATCCGCCGGACTGGTGGAACATCAGCGGACCGTGCAGCTCGGTGAGCTTCACCAGCAGATCGGCGGCGGCCGGCGTCAGCGCCACCCTGGGGGTGACGGCGGCGTCCGGCTGCCCCATCAGAAGAAGCCCAGCGCGTTCGGCGAGTAGCTCTGCAGGACGTTCTTGGTCTGCTGGTAGTGGTCGAGCATCTGCTTGTGGTTCTCCCGCCCGATGCCGGACTGCTTGTAGCCTCCGAACGCCGCGTGCGCCGGGTAGGCGTGGTAGTTGTTCACCCACACCCGGCCGGCCTGGATGTCGCGGCCCGCCCGGTAGGCGGTGTTCGCGTCCCGGCTCCACACGCCGGCGCCGAGGCCGTAGAGCGTGTCGTTGGCGGTCCGGATGGCGTCGTCGTAGTCGGAGAAGCGGGCCACCGAGACGACCGGGCCGAAGATCTCCTCCTGGAAGATCCGCATCTGGTTGTTGCCCTCGAACACGGTCGGCTTGATGTAGTAGCCGCCCGCGAGGTCGCCACCCAGATCGGCCTTCTCGCCGCCGGTGAGGACCTTGGCCCCCTCCTGACGACCGATGTCGATGTAGGACAGGATCTTCTCGAACTGGTCGTTGGACGCCTGCGCACCGATCTGGGTGTCGGTGTCGAGCGGGTTGCCCTGCTTGATCTGCTCGGTGCGCTTGACCGCCTGCTCCAGGAACTCGGAGTAGATGCCGCCCTGGATCAGCGCGCGGGACGGGCAGGTGCACACCTCGCCCTGGTTGAGGGCGAACATCGCGAAGCCCTCGAGCGCCTTGTCGTAGAACGCGTCCTGCTGGGTGGCGACGTCGTCGAAGAAGATGTTCGGGCTCTTGCCGCCCAGCTCCAGGGTGACCGGGATCAGGTTCTCCGAGGCGTACTGCATGATCAGTCGGCCGGTGGTGGTCTCACCGGTGAAGGCGATCTTCGAGATCCGCTTGTTCGACGCCAGCGGCTTGCCCGCCTCGACCCCGAACCCGTTGACGATGTTGACCACACCCGGCGGAAGCAGGTCGGCGACCAGGTCCAGCAGCACGTGGATCGAGGCCGGGGTCTGCTCGGCCGGCTTGAGGACGACCGCGTTGCCCGCGGCGAGCGCCGGTGCCAGCTTCCAGATCGCCATCAGGATCGGGAAGTTCCACGGGATGATCTGGCCGACCACGCCGAGCGGCTCGTGGAAGTGGTAGGCGACGGTGTCGTCGTCGATCTGGGACAGCCCGCCCTCCTGCGCGCGGATCGCCCCGGCGAAGTAGCGCAGGTGGTCGATCGCCAGCGGGATGTCGGCGGCCAGGGTCTCCCGGCAGGCCTTGCCGTTCTCCCAGGACTCGGCGATCGCGACGGCCTCGAGGTTCGCCTCGATCCGGTCGGCCATCTTGTTCAGGATGTTCGCCCGCTCGGTCGGCGAGGTCTTGCCCCAGGCCGGCGCGGCCGCGTGCGCCGCGTCGAGCGCCTTCTCGACGTCGTCGGCGGTGCCGCGGGCGACCTCGGTGAAGTTCTGCCCGGTGATCGGCGTCGGGTTCTCGAAGTACTGCCCCTTGGCCGGCGCGACGTACTCGCCCCCGATGAAGTGGTCGTAGCGGGGCTTGAACGAGACGACGCTGTCCGGCTGACCCGGTGCCGCGTACGTGGCCATCGTTGGTCCTTCCCGTGGGAGATGTCGCAGTCGTTGCGCGTGATGCCGGACACTAGGAAGGTGGGGGTTGCACGGGAGTTGCACGCAGATGCGGAACCTGAACCTCCGGTGAGTGCCGATCACGCGGATTCGATTCAGGTAAGGCTGAGCTAACCGTAGGGTGAGTGTCGTGACGCGTGAACGAGCCGCACTGGAGCGGGCCCGCGGTGCCGCGCTGACCGGCTCGGCCGCGCCGGAGCTGCGCCCGGAGATCCGGGCGTCCTGGGAGCGCTCGCTGGCCGCCGCCGTCGATCCGGAGCGGTCCCGGCCGACGCACCCCTACCAGCCCGGCGAGGTCGCCGAGCTGCGCGCGGGGCATCCGCTGGCGCGGGTGCTGCCCGTGCTGCGGGAGACCCTCGTCGCCGCGGCCGAGCAGGCCCGGCACATGATGATCGTGACCGACGAGCGCGGGCACATCCTGTGGCGCGAGGGCGCCCGGGAGGTGCTGCGCCGGGCCGAGCGGGTGGAGCTCGTCGAGGGCACCCGCTGGAGCGAGGACGCGGTCGGGACCAACGCGATGGGCACCGCACTGTCCGACGACCGGCCGGTCCGGATCCACTCGGCCGAGCACCTGGTGAGCGCCTACCACCCGTGGACCTGCGCGGCCGCGCCGGTGCACGACCCGGAGACCGGCCGCCAGCTCGGCGCGGTCGACGTCACCGGGCCGGAGGAGACCTTCCATCCGATGACGCTGTCGCTGGTCACCGCGGCCGCCCGGCTCGCCGAGCACCGGCTGGCGGCGCTGACCGAGGAGCGCGACCGGCGGTTGCGGGACACCAACCTGCCGCACCTGGCCCGGCTCGGCGACGTGCCCGGCGCGCTGCTCTCGCCACGCGGCCGGGTGCTGGCGGCGACCCCGGCGCACCGCTTCCCGGCCCGGGTGCCGCTGCCCGAGCGCGGCGACCGGATCGTGCTCGACGACGGCGCGGAGGCCGTCCTGGAACCGCTCGGCGAGGGCTGGCTGCTCCGGGTGCCCGCGCCGGCCGGTCCGGTGCTGCCGACGATGACCCTGCCGTTCCTCGGGGCCCGCGCGCCGGTGGCCCGCCGGGAGGGGCGGCCGCTGCGGCTCGGCCTGCGGCACGCCGAGGTGCTCACCCTGCTCGCGCTGCACCCCGAGGGGATGACCGCCGACCAGCTCGCCGGCGCGCTCTACGGCGACGAGGGCCGCCCGATCACCGTCCGGGCCGAGATGCACCGCCTGCGCCGCTGCGTCGGCGAGGGCACCGTGCGCACCCAGCCCTACCGGCTCGCCGCCCGGGTGGACGCCGACTTCCTCCGGCTGCGCGAGGCACTGCGCGACGGCCGGGTGCGCGACGCCGCGGCCGAGGCGGCCCGGGGGCCGTTGCTGCCGACCTCGGAGTCGCCGGGGGTGCGGGCCGAGCGGGAGCACCTGGTGGCCGCGACCCGGACCGCGGTGCTCCGCTCCGGCGATCCGGACGCGCTGCTCGCGCTGCTGCGCACCGACCCGGACGACGAGCTGCGGGAGCGGTTGCGGGGCGCGCTGCCGGCCGGGGACCACCGCGTGCTGGACCTGCCCGGCCCGGACCTGCCCGGCTGATCCGTCGTGGCCGTCAGTGCGGGTCGGTGTGGTCGGGGATGCCGTCGTCGTCGGAGTCGGGCAGCCGCGGGTCGTCCTCACCGGCCCGGACGGCCTCCAGCTGCGCGGCCAGCGCCACCCCGGCCAGCAGCGCCACCCCGGTGACGTTCGCCCAGATCAGCAGCGCCATCACCGCGGTCAGCGGGCCGTAGGTCGCGCCGAAGTTGTCGGCGGAGGCCACGTACAGCGCGAGCAGCCCGGATCCGGCCAGCCAGGCCAGCACCGTCACCGTCGCACCCACGCCCAGCCAGGACAGGCCCGGCTGGCGGCGCCGCGGGGCGAACCGCAGCAGCGCGGTGGCCGCGACGACCAGCAGGGCGAGCCCGGCCGGCCAGCGGACGACGTCCCACACGGTCTCCGCGGCCGGGCCCCAGCGGTACACCTCGCGCACCGCGTCCCCGAACGGCTCACCGGCGACGATCAGCAGCAGCCCGGCCGCCATCGCGACCCCCGCGGTGGCGGTGAGCAGCGCGGCGCGGGCGTACTTCGCGAGCGCCGGCCGGTCCCGTTCGGTGCCGTAGATCCGGTTCGCGCCCCGCTCCAGCTGGGCGAACGCCGAGGTGGCCGCCGCGAACGCGGTGAGCAGCCCCAGCCCGAGCACCAGCTCGCCGCGCTCCCCGGCCGGGGTGTCGTCGCGTTCGGCGCCCGCGCCGGGCGGTGCCGGATCCGCGCCGGTCACCGCCTGCTGGACGAGTTCGTCGCTGGTGCCCGGCGACAGCGCCAGCACGGTCCGCGCGACGACCTCGGAGACGCCCTCGGCGCCGGCCGCCGCGGACAGCCCGACCCCGGCGATCACCAGCGGCACCGCGGCCAGCGCCAGCTGCAGGCCGAACGCCCTGGCGTGCGAGAAGCCGTCGCCGTAGCGGAAGCGCAGGAACCCGGTGCCGAGCAGGTGCCGCACGCCGTAGCGGCGCAGGGTGTGCGCGGCGTCGTCGGCGGAGAGCCGGTCGCCGGACATCAGCCGGGTCTCCGGCACCGGGCGCACCGAGCTCATGGCGAGAACGTAGCCCCGGCGGCCGCCGCGCGGGCACGATCCCTGTTCCGGGAGTGCAGGAGCCGGTTCCGGCGCGCCACACTCCCGGGACAGGGATCATGGTGCGCATGCCGGAGCAGCGGTTCGACGACCTGGTGGACCGGGCGGCGCGGCTCGTCCCGGCGGGCGGGCGGGCGCTGCTCGGCGTCGCCGGGGCCCCGGGGGCCGGCAAGACCACCCTGGCGCTCGCCCTGGTCCGCGCGCTGACCGCGGCCGGGGTGGCCGCGGTGCACGTCCCGATGGACGGCTTCCACCTCGCCGACGTCGAGCTGGCCCGGCTCGGCCGCGCCGGCCGCAAGGGCGCGCCGGACACCTTCGACGCGGCCGGCTACGCGGCCCTGCTGCAGCGGCTGCGCGCCGCGCCGGGGCGCGAGACCGGGCCGGTGTACGCGCCGGCGTTCGACCGGGAGATCGATCAGCCGGTGGCCGGGTCGATCCCGGTGCCGCCGGAGTGCCGGCTGGTCGTCAGCGAGGGCAACTACCTGCTCGTGGACGCGCCGCCGTGGCACGCGGTGCGGGCCGCGTTCGACGAGATCTGGTTCCACGAGACCGACGAGGCGCTGCGCCGCGAACGGCTGGTGGCCCGGCACGTGCGGTTCGGCAGGTCCCCCGCCGCGGCGCGGGAGTGGGTGCAGCGCACCGACGAGCCGAACGCGCGGCTGGTCGGGTCCACCCGCGGGCGGGCCGACCTGGTCGTGGGCCAGGCCGGCCCCCCGGCCTGACCCGTCTGGTGCGACATCGGGACGAGCCTCTACGTCGGCGACGACCGTGCGGGTCCTCGACATCATCGACGACCTCGTCGTGACCGACGGACCGCTGCACCCACAGCACGAGTGGAACCCTGCGCGAGGTGTGACCGCGGAGACGATGCAGGGCCCGCCCCGGACGTCCGGGACGGGCCCTGCATCAGGAACCGAGTGGGCTCAGCTCACTCCTCGCCGGCCAGTGCGGTCGGCGGGGTGTCCGGGACCGGCTCCGACGGCTTCGGCTCTCCGCGGAACACGAAGTGCGCCTTGTCGTCGTAGGCCTTCGAGTCCTCCGGTGCGTCGGTGTCGAGCCCCTCGACATCGACCAGGACGATCTGGCCGCCCTCGATCTCGCCGAAGAGGATCTTCTCCGACAGCTGGTCCTCGATCTCGCGCTGGATCGTCCGGCGCAGCGGCCGGGCGCCGAGGACCGGATCGAACCCGCGGCGCGCCAGCAGCTTCTTGGCGTTGTCCGTGAGCTCGATGGCCATGTCCTTGTTGGCCAGCTGCTTCTCCACCCGCCCGATCATCAGGTCGACCATCTCGATGATCTGCTCCTGGTTGAGCTGGTGGAAGACGATGATGTCGTCGATGCGGTTCAGGAACTCCGGGCGGAAGTGCTTCTTCAGCTCGTCGTTGACCTTGGTCTTCATCCGCTCGTAGTTCGACGCCTCGTCGTTGCCGGAGGAGAAGCCCAGCCCCACGGCCTTCGAGATGTCCTGGGTGCCCAGGTTGGAGGTGAAGATCAGCACGGTGTTCTTGAAGTCGACCGTGCGGCCCTGGCCGTCGGTGAGACGCCCGTCCTCCAGCACCTGCAGGAGCGTGTTGTAGATCTCCTGGTGCGCCTTCTCGATCTCGTCGAACAGCACCACCGAGAACGGCTTGCGCCGCACCTTCTCGGTGAGCTGGCCGCCCTCCTCGTAGCCGACGTACCCGGGAGGGGCACCGAACAGCCGCGAGGCGGTGTAGCGGTCGTGGAACTCACCCATGTCGATCTGGATGAGCGCGTCGTCCTCGCCGAACAGGAAGTTGGCCAGCGCCTTGGACAGCTCCGTCTTACCGACACCGGACGGGCCGGCGAAGATGAAGGAGCCGGACGGGCGCTTCGGGTCCTTCAGACCGGCGCGGGTACGGCGGATCGCCTGGGAGACCGACTTGACCGCGTCCTCCTGGCCGATGATGCGCTTGTGGAGCTCGTCCTCCATGCGCAGCAGCCGGGTGGTCTCCTCCTCGGTCAGCTTGAACACCGGGATGCCGGTCCAGTTGCCCAGCACCTCGGCGATCTGCTCGCCGTCGACCTCGGCGACCACGTCGAGGTCACCGGACTTCCACTGCTTCTCGCGCTCGGCCTTCTCGCCGAGCAGGGTCTTCTCCTGGTCGCGCAGGTGCGCGGCCCGCTCGAAGTCCTGCGCGTCGATCGCCGACTCCTTGTCCCGGCGGACGTTCGCGATCTTCTCGTCGAACTCCCGCAGGTCCGGCGGAGCGGTCATCCGGCGGATGCGCATCCGGGCCCCGGCCTCGTCGATCAGGTCGATCGCCTTGTCCGGGAGGAAGCGGTCGTTGATGTAGCGGTCGGCCAGCGTGGCGGCCGAGGCCAGCGCGTCGTCGGTGATCGTGACGCGGTGGTGCGCCTCGTACCGGTCGCGCAGGCCCTTCAGGATCTCGATGGTGTGCGCGACCGACGGCTCGGACACCTGGATCGGCTGGAAGCGCCGCTCCAGCGCGGGGTCCTTCTCGACGTACTTGCGGTACTCGTCGAGCGTGGTCGCGCCGATCGTCTGCAGCTCGCCGCGGGCGAGCATCGGCTTCAGGATCGAGGCCGCGTCGATCGCGCCCTCGGCGGCACCCGCCCCGACGAGGGTGTGGATCTCGTCGATGAACAGGATGATGTCGCCGCGGGTGCGGATCTCCTTGAGCACCTTCTTGAGGCGCTCCTCGAAGTCACCGCGGTAGCGGGAACCGGCGACCAGCGAGCCCAGGTCGAGGGTGTAGAGCTGCTTGTCCTTCAGCGTCTCCGGGACCTCGCCCTTGATGATCGCCTGGGCCAGCCCCTCGACCGCGGCCGTCTTGCCGACGCCCGCCTCGCCGATCAGCACCGGGTTGTTCTTGGTCCTCCGGGAGAGGACCTGCATGATCCGCTCGATCTCCTTCTCCCGGCCGATGACCGGGTCCAGCTTGCCCTCGCGGGCCTGCTGGGTGAGGTTGCGACCGAACTGGTCCAGCACCAGCGACGACGACGGGGTGCCCTCGCCGCGACCGGCGGTGCCGCTCTCGGCGGGCTCCTTGCCCTGGTAGCCGGACAGCAGCTGGAGCACCTGCTGGCGGACCCGGTTGAGGTCGGCGCCGAGCTTGACCAGCACCTGGGCCGCGACACCCTCGCCCTCGCGGATCAGCCCGAGCAGGATGTGCTCGGTGCCGATGTAGTTGTGGCCGAGCTGCAGCGCCTCGCGCAGCGACAGCTCCAGCACCTTCTTCGCCCTGGGGGTGAACGGGATGTGGCCGGACGGGGCCTGCTGACCCTGGCCGATGATCTCCTCGACCTGCTGCCGCACGCCCTCCAGAGCGATTCCGAGGGACTCGAGTGCCTTCGCGGCGACGCCCTCACCCTCGTGGATCAGGCCAAGGAGGATGTGCTCGGTCCCGATGTAGTTGTGGTTGAGCATCCTGGCCTCTTCCTGGGCCAGAACGACAACACGTCGCGCTCGGTCGGTGAACCTCTCGAACAATTCGCACTCCTTGCCTGCTGCGCCTCACGTACGGCGCGACCAGCATCTTCTGCCCGGACCCGGCACGCCAGGAACCGGCACTGCGCCTCGCGTGACACTGCGCCGGCCCGCCCCCGCGGGGGAAGGCCTCATACCACTGTATCGGTCGACCGGCCTCCGGCGCCTCCACCTGACGTGCACAGAGGGACTGCCGGGCGTAACAGCCGATCCGCCGGCCGTGTTCCCGGGTGCGGTCAGCCGGCCTCCGCGGCCGCTTCCTCGCGGGCCCGCTCGGCCGCCTTGAACTCGCGGAAGCCCTCCTCGTCGCGGCCGCGCCGCCAGTACCCGGAGATCGACAGGTCGTCGCGCGGGACGCCGCGCTCGCGGCCGAGATGGCGGCGCAGCTCACGGACCGCGATCGCCTCGCCGTGCACGAAGGCGTGCACCCGGCCCGGGCGGAAGTCCAGTGCGCGGACGGCATCGGGGAGCTGGACGCTGTCCGGGTCGCCACCGACGGCCGAGCGGTGCAGCCAGTGCACGGTGAGGTCGGCGTCGCCGGGAAGCTTCAGCTCGTCGTCCGGACCGTCGACCTGCAGCACCGCGACGGCCCGCCGGCCGACCGGGATCCGCTCCAGGGCGGCGCAGATCGCGGGCAGCGCGGACTCGTCGCCCACCAGCAGATGCCAGTCGGCCTCGGGATCCGGCGCGTAGGCGCCGCCCGGCCCGACCAGCCGCAGCCGGTCGCCGGGCCGGGCCGACGCCGCCCACGGCCCGGCGAGGCCGGTGTCGCCGTGGTGCACGAAGTCGATGACGAGCTCGCCCGCGTCGTGGTCGAGTGCGCGGACGGTGTAGGTGCGCTGCACCGGCCAGTGCTCGCGGGGGAGCTCGGCGTGCACCCGGTCCAGGTCGAACGGCTCCGGGTAGTCGACACCCGGCCGCAGGAAGAGGATCTTGACGTAGCGGTCGGTGTACCCGGTCTCCGGGAACGCCGCGAGGCCCGGGCCACCGGCGACGACGCGCACCAGGTGCGGGCTCAGACGCTCGGTCCGGAGGACCTCGAGTTCGGTGACGCGACGGGCCATGGCGGCTGCCTCCCGGTGCGGGGGTGGGAAGGGGCCCGGGCGACGGTACCCTTCTCGGCCGCCCCGCTCAGGTGAGCCTTGCCTGGTGTGACCGGTTCAACGCGCGGGGCCCTCAGTTCTCCTGGTGGTAGGCCTCGAGCACCTCGGCCGGGATCCGGCCGCGGTCGGAGACCTTCATCCCGCGCTTGCGGGCCCACTCGCGGATCGCCTGGTTCTGCTCGCGGTCGACCGACGGGCGACGGGCGGCGGAACCCGACACGGAACCGCGCCGCCGGGACGGCCCGGCCGCACGCCGGGCGGCGGCCACGTAGTCGGCGAGAACGTCGCGCAGCTTCTTCGCGTTGTCACCGGTCAGATCGATCTCGTAGTTGCGGCCGTCGAGACCGAACTCGATCGTCTCATCCGCCGCGTCGCCGGTCAGATCGTCGACGAGTCGGACCTCTTTGATCTGCGCCATCGTCGCAGCCTCCCTGAAAGACCGTGCAGGTATATGCGGGCGAACCGGTCCGGCGGACGCCGAAGCAATACCCGGACGCAATGACACTGACATGCAGAGCACCGGAACCGACTCGATTCAACAGTAACCGAGAATTGTTGGCGGCGTCGAGCGAGGGTCGAGTTCAATGCAGAATCCGGCCGAAAGCCACTCGATCGGGCCGCGCATAGCCGTCGTCCCCGGCCGCGGACGACGCGACCGGGGACGCCCGGCGGGGGGCCGGACCGTGCCTAGGATTCCCCGCGGACCAGCGGGAACAGGATGGTCTCCCGGATACCGAGTCCGGTCAGCGTCATCAGCAGCCGGTCGACGCCCATCCCGAGTCCGCCGGTCGGCGGCATCCCGTATTCCATGGCGCGCAAGAAGTCCTCGTCCAGCTGCATCGCCTCGGGATCGCCCGCCGCGGCCTTGAGCGACTGCGCCTGGAGCCGCTCCCGCTGCTCCACCGGGTCGACCAGCTCGGAGTACGCGGTCGCCAGCTCGACCCCGAACACGATCAGGTCCCAGGACTCCGACAATCGCGGGTCGTCCCGGTGCGCGCGGGTCAGCGGCCGCACCTCGACCGGGAAGTCGCGCACGAACGTCGGCTCGACGAGGGTGTGCTCGACGAGCTTCTCGAACAACTCCAGGACGATCTGTGCGGCCGTCGGATAATCGGTCACGTCGACGTCGTGCTCGGCCGCGATCCGCTGCAGATCCGACAGTTCCGTGTCCGGGCTCACAGCGCGTCCGACGGCATCGGAGACGGCGCCGTAGAGCGTGATCGAACGCCACTCACCGCCGAGATCGTGTTCGGTGCCGTCGTGGTGCCGGACGGTCGTCGAGCCGAACAGCGCCCGCGCCGAGGACTGGATCAGCTCGCGCGTCAGCACGGCCATGTCGTCGTAGGTCGCGTATGCCTGGTACGCCTCGAGCATCGCGAACTCCGGCGAATGCGTCGAGTCGATCCCCTCGTTACGGAACACCCGGTTCAGCTCGAAGACCCGCTCGATACCGCCGACCACGCAGCGCTTCAGGAACAGCTCCGGCGCAATCCGCAGGTACAGATCGGAGCCGAGCGCGTTCGCGTGCGTCACGAACGGGCGCGCGGTCGCGCCACCGTGCAGCAGCTGCAGCATCGGCGTCTCCACCTCGATGAAGTCGCGGCCGGTGAGCGCCTCGCGGACGGTCCGCAGCACGGTGGAGCGGGCCCGCACGGTCTCCCGCGCCTGCGGGCGGACGATCAGGTCGACGTAGCGCTGCCGGACCCGGTTCTCCTCGGAGAGCTCCTTGTGCGCGGTCGGCAGCGGGCGGACCGACTTCGAGACCATCGACCACTCGTCGGCCTGCACCGACAGCTCCCCCCGCCGGGAGGTGATCACCTCGCCGCGGACCAGCACGAAGTCGCCGAGATCGACCACCGACTTCCAGCGGGTCAGCTCGTCGGCGCCGACCCGGTCCAGCGACAGCATCGCCTGCAGCTCGGTGCCGTCGCCCTCGCGCAGCGTCGCGAAGCACAGCTTGCCGGTGTTCCGCACGAAGATCACCCGGCCGGCGACGGCGACCTTCTCCCCGGTCGCGGTGTCCGCGGGCAGATCGGGATGGGCGTCGCGGACCTGGCGCAGGGTGTGCGTGCGGGGCACCTGCACCGGATACGCCTCGGTGCCCGCGGCCAGCAGATCCGCGCGCTTCGCCCGGCGCACCCGCAGCTGCTCGGGCAGGTCCGCCTCGGATCCGGGGTCGCTCGGGGTGCCGGGAGTGTTCACGACCGGTCAGGCTATCGGCGCCGCCCGGGCCGCCCGGCCGTCACCCCCCGACGACGACCGAGCGGGCACCCACCGCGTCGGAGGTCCCGCGGGCCCGGGCGTCCCGGGTGGCGGGTACCGCCGGGAGCAGCTGCGGACCGGCGCCGTACCGCGAGACCTCTAGGGTCGGGGCCGCCGCCGAGATCGCACGGGTGCTGCGTCCGGACGGTTCGACCTGCCGATGCGCACGATCGTGCAGCGGGCCCGGCGCCGCTGAGCACTCAGCGGGCCGGGCGGTGGTGGCGCAGGTGGGTCAGTCGCAGGCCGTGCAGGGTGAGGTCCGGGACGTGCACGGTGACCGTGTCCGCCCGGCCGTACACCAGCTCGGCCAGTCCGCCGGTGACGGCCACGGTCACCGGCTGCGCGTCCGGGCCGAGCTCGGCCAGGATCCGGCGGACCAGGCCGTCGACCTGCCCGGCGGCGCCGTAGAGCACGCCGGCCTGGACGGCCTCGACCGTGGTCCGGCCGATCACCGAGCGGGGCTCGAGCAGGTCGACCGGGCGCAGCGAGGAGGCGCGCTCGGCGAGCGCCTGCATCGCGATGTCGATCCCGGGCGCCAGCGCGCCGCCGAGGAACTCGCCGCGCGCCGAGACGACGTCGATGTTCGTGCAGGTCCCGAGATCGACGCAGACGCAGGTGGTGCCGAACAGGTGGTGCGCGGCGAGGCTGTTCACCACCCGGTCGGCGCCGACCTCGCGCGGATGGTCGACCAGCAGCGGGACACCGGTGCGCACCCCCGGGCCGACGACCAGCGTCCGCATCCGGTCCGACCAGCGCGCCAGCAGGGTGCGCAGCTCGCGGGACGGGCCGGGGACGGTGGACAGCGCGGCGACCGCCGTCACCGCGGCGAACCGCGGCCCGAGCATCCCGGTGATCGTCAGGTCGAGCTCGTCGGCGGTGGCCCGGGTGTCGGTGCGCATCCGCCAGCCGTGCTCCGGCTCCGGGGTGAGCGAGGACGGGTCGGTCCCCGGCCCGGGCTCCGGGTAGAGCCCGAGCGAGACGTGGGTGTTCCCGACGTCGATGCAGAGCAGCACCGGCTACCGCGCCGCGGAGGACAGGAGCCCCGAGCCGGCCGGGGCGTGGCCGGGATCGGTGCCCAGCTCGGCGATCCGGTTGTCGGCGTCGACGAACACCACCCGGGACCGGTAGCCGCGCAGCTCCGCCTCGTCGTAGGCGCCGTAGGAGATCAGGATGACCAGGTCGCCGGGGTGCACCAGGTGCGCGGCGGCGCCGTTGATCCCGATCACCCCGGAGCCGGGCTCGCCGGTGATCACGTAGGTCTCCAGGCGGGCGCCGTTGGTGATGTCGACGATCGAGACCTGCTCGCCCTCCAGCAGGTCCGCCGCGGCCATCAGATCGGCGTCGACGGTGACCGAGCCGACGTAGTGCAGGTCGGCCTGGGTGACGGTCGCGCGGTGGATCTTGGACTTCATCATCGTGCGGTACACGGGATCTCCTCGGATCAGAGCGCGACGGGGACGTTGTCGATCAGGCGGGTGCGGCCGAACCGGGCGGCGACCAGCAGCCGGGCGGCACCGGTGCCGGGCGGCGGGTCGAGGTCCGTACCGCGCAGCGTCAGGTAGTCGAGCTCGATCCCGGGCACGCCGTCGAGCGCGGCCCGGGCGGCCGCCAGGACCGCGTCGTGGCCGCGGGCGGACACCCCGGCGCCCGCGGCGAGCGCCCGGGACAGCACCCCGGCGCGGACCCGCTGCTCGGGATCGAGGTAGACGTTGCGCGAGGACAGGGCCAGGCCGTCGTCCTCCCGGACGGTCGGCACGCCGACGATGTCCAGGCCGAAGTCCAGGTCGCGCACCATCCGGCGGATCAGGGTGAGCTGCTGGTAGTCCTTCTCGCCGAACACCGCCGCGTCCGGGACGACGATGTGGAACAGCTTCGCGACGACGGTGAGCACGCCGTCGAAGTGGCCCGGCCGGACCGCGCCCTCCAGCTCCGCGCCGAGCGGTCCGGCCGAGACCCGGATCTCCGATCCGGGCGGGTACATGTGCTCGACGCCGGGGGTGAGGACCAGTTCGACGCCCTCCTCCCGGCAGGCGTCGAGATCGGCCTCCAGCGGGCGCGGGTAGCGGTCCAGGTCCTCCCCGGCACCGAACTGCAGCGGGTTCACGAAGATCGACACGACCGGGACGACGGCGCCCGGCATCCGCCGGGCGTGCCGGATCAGCTCGCGATGGCCCTCGTGCAGGGCGCCCATCGTCGGGATCAGCACGACCTTGCGGCCGGCGCCGCGCAGCGCCCGGGTCACCGGGGCCAGCTTCGCCGGATCGGCGTGCACGGTCAGCCGGCCGGTCGCGTAGCCGTTGCGGGTGGCGGTCACCGGTCCTCCTCCAGGGCCTTCTCGACGTCGTCCAGGGCGGCCCGGTCCAGCAGCCCGGCGGCCGCGGCCCGCCGGGCGGTCCGCCCGGCCAGCGCGCGGTAGCCCGCGGCCAGGTCGGGATCCGCGGCCGTGATGCGTTCCAGATGGGTCCGGACGGTGCCCGAGTCACCCCGGGCGACCGGCCCGGTGAGCGCCCGGTCGCCGTGCCGCAGCGCGTTGTCCAGGGCCGCCGACAGCAGCGGCGCGACCAGCCGGTCGGCGGGCCGCACGCCCGCCGACTCCAGCAGCTGCACGCAGTCCCCGACCAGCGTCATCAGGTGGTTGGCGCCGTGCGCCAGCGCCGCGTGGTAGAGCGGTCGCACCGCCTCGGGGATGCGCACCGGCTCGGCGGACATCTCCAGGACCAGCGCCTCGGCGACGCTCCAGCCGACGGCGTCGCGCGGGTCCGCCTCCCCGGTGTCGGCGGTGCCCGGCGCGGTCACCCCGACGCAGCAGGAGGCGAGCCGCTCGACGTCCTCGGAGCGGCCGGTGAAGGTCATCGCCGGGTGCAGGGCCAGCGGCAGCACCCCGTGCGCCGCGGCGGGCTCCAGCACGGCGACGCCGTGCGAGCCCGCGGTGTGCACCACGATCTGGCCGGGGCGGAAGCAGTCCGCGGCGGCGAGGCCGCGGACCAGGCCGGGCAGCACGTCGTCGGGGACGGCGAGGAGCACCAGGTCGGAACGGGTGCAGACCTCGTCCGGCGGCAGCAGGGGGACGTCCGGGAGCAGCTCGGCGGCCCGGCGCAGCGAGGCGCGGGACACCCCCGAGGCGGCGACGACGTGATGGCCCGCGTTGGCGAGGGCGGCCCCCAGCACCGAACCGACACGGCCGGCGGAGACCACGCCCACGGCGAGCCGCGCAGGGCGGCCGGCATCGTTCACTTCTCAGTCCGTTTCCTCCCGCTCCGGTCCGTGTCGGTACCGGTCGGGCAATCCGCGGTGCACGCGACCTCCCGTGGCCGCGCCAGCCGCGAGGGTAGACGCGCCCGGGAACCCCCGAGCACCCGCTATGACGGGATTCACCTGATCACGGCCTGCGCATCGGGCGGGTCGGACCGGGGTCGCCGGGATCGTCGTGGTGGCGGCCGCGGGGCTCGGGTCCGGCGGGGCGCTCGACCGGCCGGGTGGCGCCCTCGCCCGGGTCCGGCCCGGGGCGTGCCGGATCGGGTTCGGCGGCGCGGCGCGGATCGGGGCCCGGCGTCGGCCCGGCACCCGGGTAGGGGCCAGGGCCCGGGTTGTGGCCGGGTCCCGGGCCGGGTCCCGGTGCCCCCGCCCACGGCGCTCCGCCCCTCGGGCGGGGCGGCGCCCAGCCCCGGGGCGGGCCGTCGCCCCCCGGCGGCACGTCGTCGAAGGTCGGGATCCGGTGCGCGCCGGAGAAGCTGCCGTCCGGGGCGGCGGGGGGCGGCGGCTCCCAGCCCGAGGGCCGCTGCCGGGCCCAGGCCGCGACCAGCGCCTCCGGCACCCCCACCGCGATCGCCCGGGTCCGCAGCACCGCGGCCAGCTTTTCGTCGTGCAGGGCGCGCGCCGACTCCCGCACCGCACCGCGCGCGATCCGGTTCCGCATGAACGCCAGCTCGGTGACCGCGGCCTGGTAGTCGGCGACCGCCTTGGCCGTGGCCCGGCCGGAGCGCTTCCGGACCAGCGCCCGCCAGCCCTTCCGCCGGGACAGCCGGGCCAGCAGCGGCACCTCGCTGGGCGCGATCCAGCCGGCCGCGGCGAACCCGGGGAGCTGGGCGGCGACGATCCGCGCCTCACGGCGGCGGGCGTAGACCACCAGCATGACCAGGCCGGCGAAGATCGGGACCATCACGAAGGCGTAGATCTGGAAGAAGCCGCCGGGCGTCGCGGCCAGCACGGAAGCGCCGTTCCACAGCGCGTGCAGCACCACCGCGGCGACGTAGCCGGCGGCGAGTGCCAGCACCCGGAGGCCGACGCTGCGACTGGCCACCGCCACCCCGGCCGCGATGCCGATCATGCAGGTGAACAGCGGGTGCGCGAACGGCGAGGCGACGCCGCGCATGAACAGCGTCGCGAGCACGCCCGCCGTCTCCGGGTCGGAGACCGCCCGGCCGAGATAGAGGATGTTCTCGCTGAACGCGAAGCCGGCGCCGACGATCCCGGCGTAGACGATGCCGTCGATGATGCCGTCGAACTCGCGGCGCCGGAACAGCAGCAGGCCGACCAGGAACAGCCCCTTGGCGAACTCCTCCACGATCGGCGCGACGACGACCGGGCCGAACAGGTCGCCGGCGCCGCGCCCGGCCGCGGCGTCGAGCACCACCGAGGCGCTGGTGTTGATCAGCAGCGAGACGAGCGCCGCGAAGCCGGCGCCCCAGAGGAACGCGCCCATCAGCATCCGCGGCGGTTCCGGCTCCCACCGGTCGACCCACAGGAACGCGGCGACCACCGGGACGACCGGGAGCAGCGCGGCGAGGGTGCCGACGACGACGCCGGCCGTCCCGACCGCCCGCTGCAGGATCCCGATCGTGATGACGGTCAGCAGCGCGAGGACGACGAGCCCGACGACCGGGAGCAGGACCCCGCGCCGCTTCGCCGAGGGGGCCGGCACCGGGGCGTAGGTGCGTCCGGACACGGCGGGAGATCCCATGGTCCGGAAGCCTAGAGAACTCGCCGCCGGTGCACCCGTCGCACGCGCCGCCGGTCCGGCTCACACCGGCGCGGGATCAGGAGCGCGCGGCGCCGTCGGAGTCGTCGGGGTCCTCGGGCGCCCGGCAGCAGTACTCCAGCCAGAGCGCGCCGCCGACCAGCAGCAACGCGCAGACCAGCCCGATCCCGGCGGTCACGCTGTCCCCGAACGCGGCCACCACGACGTCGGCCCGCGGCACCGTGTGCACCAGCAGGCCCGCCCACAGCCCGGCGATCACCGCGCCGGCCACCGAGGACGCCTTTGCCAGGAGCACCGCCCGCGCGGCCACCAGCGGGGGCACCGGCGCGGCGCCGCCGCGGCGCTCGATCCGGCGGCGCAGCACGATCCCGACGCCGAACTCGGCGACGGCGAGCACCCCGATCGTGACCCCGGCCGCGACCGGCAGCGGCGGGATGGTCGAGTACGTCAGCTGGACGAGAATGTTGCCGAGCAGGGTCGCGACCACCGCGATCGCGATCAGGTCGCGGTACCGGGTCGGCGTCACCGTGGGCCGCGGGTCCTCGCCGGAGCCCGGGCGGTACCGGCCGGGTCCGGGGCCGGTCATCGCGGGCCGTCCGGGCGCAGCGGCAGCAGGTCGTCGCGCCGGTGGACGCCGGCGCAGCCGTCCGGGCCGAGCCGGTCCAGCAGGTCGGCGACCGGTCCGTGGCCGTACAGGACGGCGCCGGGATCGGCGAGCAGCCACGGCAGCAGCACGGTCGCCCGCGCGGGCGTCCCGGGATGGGGCAGCAGCAGCTCGGGATCGTCGGAGAGCACCGGCCCGTCCGGGCCGTCCACCTGCACGACATCGACGTCGAGCGTCCGCGGGCCCCACCGCTGCTCGCGGACCCGGCCGGCGGCGTCCTCGAGTGCCTGGCCGCGGCGCAGCCAGCCCCACGCGTCCCGCGCGGGATCGTCGGCGACGACCACCGCGTTCAGGAAGTCCGGCTGGTCGGTGACCCCCCACGGTGCGGTCTCGAACACCGGCGAGACGGCGACGAGGGCAGGCCCCAGGTCCGCGACGACGGCCCGCAGGTGGCCGATCCGGTCGCCCAGGTTGGAGCCGAGGGAGAGCACGGCGCGGGTCACGCCCGGCTCCGGCGCAGCACGACCGCGACGTCGTCGAAGGTCAGCGGGATCGGCGCGGACGGCTTGTGCAGGGTCACCTCGACCTCGCGGATGCGCCCGTCGGAGCCGAGGACCGCGTCGGCGACGGAGCCGGCGACCGACTCGATCAGGTTCCGCGGCGGCCCGCCGACGACGGTCGCGGCGAGCTGGGCGAGCGCGCCGTAGTCGAGGGTGTCGGCCAGCTCGTCGGACGCCGCCGCGGCGGTCAGGTCGGCGTGCACGACCAGGTCGACGACGAACTCCTGGCCGTCGCGGCGCTCGTGGGCGAAGACCCCGTGCGTGCCGCGGACCCGCAGCCCGCGCAGCTCGATGCGGTCACTCACCGCCCGGCCCCCGGGACGATCCGGGCGTGGACCGGGCCCGGGTCGCACCCAGCCGGCAGGCTGCGCTCACCGCGACGGCGTCCATCGTGGACTCGACGTCGTGCACCCGGACGCCCCAGGCGCCGGCGTTCGCGGCGATCGCGCTGATCGCGGCGGTGGCGATCTCGCGCCCGGCGGGCGGGCGCGGGGTGCCGTCCTCGGCGGCCAGCAGCTCACCGAGGAAGCGCTTGCGCGACGCACCGACCAGCACCGGGAAGCCCAGCCCGACGAGCACGTCGAGGCGGCGCAGCAGTGCCCAGTTGTGCGCGGCCGTCTTCGCGAAGCCGAGGCCGGGATCGAGCACGATCCGGCCCGGATCGACCCCGGCCATCACCGCGTGGTCCACCCGGGCGACGAGCTCCTGGCGCACCTCGCCGATGACGTCCTCGTAGCCGGCCAGCTGCTGCATCGTGGAGCTGTGGCCGCGCCAGTGCATGAGCACCCAGGGCACCCGGGTCTCGGCGACGACGGCCGCCATCCGCGGATCGGCCAGGCCGCCCGAGACGTCGTTCACCATCGCGGCGCCCGCCTCGACGCAGGAGGCGGCGACCTCGGAGCGGGTGGTGTCGACGCTGACCCGGACGCCGGCGTCGACCAGCTCGCGGACCACCGGCAGCACCCGGTCCCGCTCGGTCGCCGCGTCCACCCGCTGCGCGCCCGGCCTGGTGGACTCGCCGCCGACGTCGACGAGATCGGCGCCGGCGTCGCGCATCGCGATCCCGTGCGCGACGGCGTGCGAGCGGTCCAGGTAGCGGCCGCCGTCGGAGAACGAGTCCGGGGTGACGTTGAGGATCCCCATCACCGCGCAGCGGCCCAGGTCGGGGAGGGTGCCGTCGGGGGCGACCACGTCAGGCCCCCCTGATCAATGACAGAGCCTCCGCGCGCGAGGAGGCGGAGCTCTTGAACAGGCCACGGACCGCCGAGGTGGTGGTGCGCGAGCCCGGCTTGCGGATGCCGCGCATGGCCATGCACAGGTGCTCGGCCTCCATCACGACGATCACCGCGCGCGGGTTCAGCTTGCGCACCAGCGCGTCGGCGACCTGGGCGGTGAGCCGCTCCTGCACCTGCGGGCGCTTGGCGTAGAGATCGACCACCCGGGCGATCTTGGACAGGCCGGTGACCTGGCCGTCGACCGCCGGGATGTAGCCGACGTGCGCCACCCCGTGGAAGGGCACCAGGTGGTGCTCGCAGGTCGAGAACATCGGGATGTCCCTGACCAGCACGAGCTCGCCGTGGCCCTCGTCGAAGGTCTTCTCCAGCACCGTGTCCGGATCGACGAACAGCCCGGCGAAGATCTCGCCGTAGGCGCGGGCGACCCGGGCCGGGGTCTCCCGCAGGCCCTGGCGGTCCGGGTCCTCGCCGATCGCGATCAGCAGCTCTCGGACGGCGTTCTCGGCGCGGGCGAGGTCCACGCCCGCCGGCACGGCGTCGGTGATCCCGGCCGCGACGGCGGCCGGGTGCACGGTGCCCGGCTGGCCGTCCGTGGTCGACGTGCTCAGTGTCCTGCCTCCGGGTCGCTGCCCCGCCGGTTCTCGCCGGGCTCGGTCGTGCTGCCGCCGTCGGCGCCGGATCCGGTCCACGGGCCGTTGCGGGACGGGCCGCCCTGCTGCTGGTCCTCACCCTGACCGGGTGCGGGTCGGCCGGGCTGCTGTGCCTGCTGGCCGCTCCAGTTCGGCGGCGGCCAGGTCTGGCCGCGCGGCGTCGTCGCCGGCCGCCAGTCCGGCGGGGCGCCGTAGTTCGGGGCGACGGCGGGCGGGGGCTGCGGGTAGCCGCCCTGGTAGCCGGTCCGCGCCGGGCCGGCCGGGGCGCCGCCCCAGCCGTTGCCGCCCTGGGCGCCGTTGCCGTACGGCGCGCCGCCGTTCGGGGCACCACCGTGGGGGGCACCGCCGTGGGGCGCGCCTCCGTAGGGGGCCCCGCCGTTCGGGGACCCGCCGTTCACGGCACCACCGTTCGGGGACCCACCGTTCGCGGCGCCACCGTTCGGGGCGCCACCGTTCGGGGCACCACCGTTCGGGGCACCACCGTTCGGGGCACCACCGGAGGGCGCGCTGCCCTGCGGTGCACTGCCCTGCGGTGCACTGCCCTGCGGGGCGCTGCCGTGCGGGGCGCCGTTGCCGTTCCCCGCGCCGTAGCCGCCGTCGTTCGGCGCGTCCGGCCGGGCCTGGGTCGATCCGCCGGCCGGGAACGGGGAGGCGCCGGGCATGCCCGGGGCGTCGCCGTAGCCGTTGACGCCCGCACCCACCTGCGCCGGGGTCCGCTCCTGCTCGTCGGGCAGGACCTCGCCGCGCTCGTGCGCCAGCTCGCGCGGCGTCTTGATCGGGGGCTTCTCCGACGGCGTGCGCTCACCGAAGTCGTCGAACGCGGTGATCCGCGGCCGCTTCTCCACCGAGCCGAAGATCCGCTCCAGGTCGCGCCGGTTCAGGGTCTCCTTCTCCAGGAGCTCCAGCACCAGGTCGTCGAGCACGTCGCGGTAGGTGTTGAGGATCTCCCACGCCTCGGTGTGCGCCGCCTCGATCAGCTTGCGCACCTCCTCGTCGATCTCGTGGGCGATCTCCAGCGAGTAGTCCGCCTGGTTGCCCATCGACCGGCCGAGGAACGGATCGCCCTGCTCGCGGCCGTAGCGCACGGCGCCCAGCTTGGCGCTCATGCCGTACTCGGTGACCATCGCGCGGGCGATCTTGGTGGCCTGGTCGATGTCCGACGAGGCGCCCGTGGTCGGCTCGTGGAACACCAGCTCCTCGGCCGACCGGCCGCCCATCGCGAACACCAGGCGGGCGATCATCTCGGCCCGGGTCATCAGGCCCTTGTCGTCCTCCGGGACGACGAGCGCGTGCCCGCCGGTCCGGCCGCGCGGCAGGATCGTGAGCTTGTAGACCGGCTCCAGGTCCGGCATCGCCCACGCGGCCAGCGCGTGCCCGCCCTCGTGGTAGGCGGTGATCTTCTTCTCCCGCTCGGAGACGATCTTCGACTTGCGCTTCGGGCCGCCGACCACGCGATCGACCGACTCCTCCAGCGCCGCGCCGTTGATCAGCGTGCCGTGTTCGCGGGCGGTCAGCAGGGCCGCCTCGTTGATCACGTTGGCGAGATCGGCGCCGGACATGCCGACGGTGCGCTTGGCGAGCGACTCGAAGTCGACGTCGTCGGCGAAGGGCTTGCCCTTGCTGTGCACGTTCAGGATCGCCCGGCGGCCGGCCAGGTCGGGGGCGCCGACCGGGATCTGCCGGTCGAACCGGCCCGGGCGCAGCAGCGCCGGGTCCAGGATGTCCGGCCGGTTGGTGGCGGCGATCAGGATGATGCCGCCGCGCGCATCGAAGCCGTCCATCTCGACCAGCAGCTGGTTCAGCGTCTGCTCGCGCTCGTCGTGCCCGCCGCCGAGGCCCGCGCCGCGCTGCCGGCCGACCGCGTCGATCTCGTCGACGAAGATGATGCACGGCGCGTTCTGCTTGGCCTGCTCGAACAGGTCCCGCACCCGGGAGGCACCGACACCGACGAACATCTCGACGAAGTCGGAGCCGGAGATCGTGTAGAACGGCACGCCCGCCTCGCCGGCGACCGCGCGGGCCAGCAGCGTCTTGCCGGTGCCGGGCGGGCCGTAGAGCAGCACGCCCTTCGGGATCTTCGCGCCCAGCGCCTGGTAGCGGGCCGGGTTCTGCAGGAAGTCCTTGATCTCGTGGAGCTCCTCGACCGCCTCGTCGGAGCCCGCCACGTCCGCGAACGTGTTCTTCGGCATGTCCTTGTTCAGCTGCTTGGCCTTGGACTTGCCGAAGCTCATCACGCGGTTCCCGCCGCCCTGGGCGTTGTTCAGGAACCAGAACAGGATGATCAGCACCAGCGCCAGCGGAATCATCATGATCAGCAGCGAGGACAGGAACGAGTCCTGGCGCACCACGGTGTCGTACTCGCCGATGCCCGGGACCCCGCGCAGCGAGTCGAAGATCTGCCCGGACAGCTGGGCCGGGTACTGGGTGATGAGCTGGGTCTCGCCGTCGACCGGCGTGTTCAGGGTCAGCCGGAGCTGCTGCTCGCGGTCCTCGACGAGGGCGTCACGGACGTTGCCCTCCTGGATCTGCGCGAGCGCCACCGAGGTCGGGACCTCCGTGTAGCCCCGGGTGTCGTCGAACATGAAGCTGAACCCGAGATAGATCAGGAGCGCGACGAGGATCCAGATCAACGGGTTGCGGAGCAGGCGCTTGCGATCCATGCAACGTCGGCCTGGGTGGCCTTCACCTTCCCGAGAGTGGTTCACGGCAGCGGCGGCGGAGAGTGCGACCGCCCCGCCGGACGGCCCTGACCCGCCAGGATAGCCGCACGCCGGAGCGAGCGCGCCGGGCGGATCCGGCTGTCGACGACCGTTCCCGGCCGTCCACCCGATCAACGCCCGGCCGACCTGCCCGGTTCCCCCACAGGGGTGTCCCGCCGCACACCTGCCGCGCGGGGTGTGGGACAACTGTGCGGCACGCTCGGTGCCGGACCGGCGGCACACCGCGCTCGGGTCCTGCTCCGTCCGGCCGAACCGGGCTGGTCTGCGGGTCGGGAGGGGCGGATCGGATGACATGGCGCGCTGGCGGCGGTGCCCGCCGGACGGTGCCGGCGCTGGCGGTCGGTCTGGCCGTCTCGGCCGCGCTGACCCTGGCCGTCGCGCCGTCGGTCCCGCCGGCCGCGGAGCCGGCCCCGCCGGGGACCCGGCCGGCCGGGACCGTGACCACCGCCCGCGCCGAGCCGGTGCCCGCCCGCCCGGCGGTCCTGCCGGGCCCGGCGCCGGTCGGGCCGGGTGTGGTGACCGAGACCGCGGGCGCCGGGCTGTGCACCGCCGGGTTCGTGTTCACCTCCGGCGACCGGACCTTCCTCGCGCAGGCCGCGCACTGCGGCGGGACCGGCGACGAGACCGAGACCGACGGCTGCACCTCCGACGCGGTGCCGCTGGGCACCCCGGTGACCGTCCGGGGCACCGACCGCACGGTGACCGGGACCCTGGCGTGGAGCTCGTGGAACACGATGCAGGCCCGCGGCGAGCGCGACAGCGACACCTGCGCCTACAACGACCTGGCGCTGGTCGAACTGCCCCGGGACGCCCGTTCCGCGGTGGGCGCCGCGGTGCCGTTCTTCGGCGGCCCGGACCGGGTCCGCACCGCAGCGCCGGCCGTCGGCACGCCGGTGTTCGGCCTGGCCAACCCGCCGGACGCGGCCGGGGTGCGCACCGTCGGGGCGCGGGCCGGGGCGATCGCCGGCGAGGTCGGCGGCGGCTGGGGGCACTCGGTGTACTCGCTGACGCCGGGCGTGGCCGGGGAGTCCGGCAGCCCGTTGCTGGACGGCGAGGGCCGCGCCGTCGGCGTCCTGTCCAGCCTGTCGACGACGGCGGACCGGCCCAGCATCGAGTACACCGACCTGGCCCGCGCGCTGGCCTACGCCGAGCGAACCGACGGCCCGCCGGGGCTGACGCTGGCCGCGGGCGCGCCGTTCACCGCGACCCCGCCCGGGGTGGACCCGCGGGCGCTGGCGCTGCCGGCCGGGCCCGGGCTCGGCCGCTGAGCCGCCGGCCGGGCACCGCTCAGGCGTAGACCTTCGGGTCCAGGGTGCCGATGTAGGGCAGGTCCCGGTAGCGCTCGGCGTAGTCCAGGCCGTACCCGACGACGAACTCGTTCGGGATGTCGAAGCCGACGTAGCGGACCGGTACGTCGACCTTCACCGCGTCCGGCTTGCGGAGCAGGGTGACCACCTCGAGCGAGGCGGGCGAGCGGGTCTGCAGGTTGCCGCGCAGCCAGTTCAGGGTCAGCCCGGAGTCGATGATGTCCTCGACGATCAGCACGTGCCTGCCCGCGATGTCGCGGTCGAGGTCCTTGAGGATGCGCACCACGCCGGACGACGAGGTGGACGAGCCGTAGGAGCTCACCGCCATGAACTCGAGCTGGGTCGGCAGCGGCAGCGCCCTGGCGAAGTCGGTCATGAACATGACCGCGCCCTTGAGCACGCCGATCAGCACCAGGTCGTGCTCCCGGCCGCCCTGCACGACGTCGGCGTAGTCCTCGGCGACCTGTCGGGCCAGCTCGGCGGTCTTGTCCCGCACCTGCTCCTCGGTGACCAGCACCGACGAGATGTCACCGTCGTACACGCGCTCACGTCTCCCTCGTGCCCGGCACCCACCGGTCCCGGCCGGCTCTCCGCCACCGGGCGGTCTCGGTCACGCCCGGTCACGCCCCCAGCGACGGCGGCGCAGCACGAGCCTGCCACGCGTGCGGACCAGCTCCAAGCCGCCGCCGAGGGCGGGTCCGCCCTGCCCGCGCCACCGGCCGACGAGATCGTCGGCGCGCCGCAGCTGCTCGTCGGTGAGGGCCAGTACGCCGTGCCCGGTGAGCCATTCACGCAGCACCCGGCGGCGCACGGCGGCCGCAGCGGTGACCAGGACCGCGGTGTCGAGAGCGGGCGCGACCGGGTCGCCGGGGCCGGCGGCGGGCGGTCCGGCGGGCCCCGGCGGGCCGGGCGCGGGGCTGTCGCTGTCGCTCAGATCACCCGCCGGCGCGGGTGCCGGCGGGTCCGGCGGACCGGTGCGGGAGGCGAGCTCCCGCAGCCGCACCGCCGCCTCGGTGAGGGCGGCGTCGTCGTCGGCCAGCTGGGCGGCGGTGCGGGCGAGCGCCGGGGCGACGCCGCCGCCCAGGACCTCCTCCAGCAGCGGCAGCACCTCCCGGCGCAGCCGCACCCGGGTGAACCGCGGATCGGCGTTGTGCGGGTCGTCCCAGACCGGCAGCCCGAGCTCGGCGCAGGCGGCGACGGTGTCCGCCCGGCGCAGGCCCAGCAGCGGGCGCAGCCAGGGCGCCGACCAGGGCCGCATCCCGGCGAGCGAGCGCGCCCCGGACCCGCGGGCCAGCCCGAGCAGCACCGTCTCGGCCTGGTCGTCGAGGGTGTGCCCGAGCAACACCGGGGACCACGGGCCGGGGCGGGCGGCCAGCAGCGCCGTCCGGCGGGCCCGGCGGGCCGCGGCCTCGGTGCCGCCCGGGCCGGTAACCCGGACCGCCTGCACCGCGGCGTCCACCCCGCAGCGGCGCAGCGCGGCGGCGAGCTCCGCGGAGCGTTCCGCGGAACCGTCCTGCAGGCCGTGGTCGACGACGAGCGCGTGCACCGGACCGTCGACGACCTCGCGGACGGCGTGCACCAGGGCCGTGGAGTCGGCGCCGCCCGAGCAGCCGACCAGCGGCGCCGCGCAACCGGGCCGGTCGGGGTCGCCGAGCAGGTCGAACGCCTCGCGCACCGCTGCCAGCACCCGCCGCGCGGCCGGAGGGGTCACCTCAGCCGGCGCGGCGCAGCCACGCCTGCGGCTCGGCCAGCTCGGCCCGGGTCGGCAGGGTCTGCGGCGACTCCCAGACCCGGTTGAGGCCGTCCATCCCGACGGCGGCCTCGATCTCCCGGCAGAACGCCGCGCCGACCGCGTACTGCCGCATCTTCGCCTCCACGCCCAGCAGGGTCCGCAGCAGCCGGTCGACCAGCCCGCCGCCGCGGCGGCGCTCGGTGAACCGGCGGCGGATCACCGCGACGTCCGGCACGACGTCCGGCCCGACCGCGTCCATCACGTGATCGGCGTGCCCCTCCAGCAGGGTGGACAGCGCGAGCAGCCGGTCGAGCACGGCCCGCTGCTCGGGGCCCTGCAGCAGCTCGACGAGCGCGAGCACGTCGCCCTTCTCGCCGTTCTCCCCGCGCATCGAGCGGATCGCCTCGGGCAGCCGGGTGAGCTTCGCGGTGTCCGGCTCCTGCAGCGACAGCAGCTCGGTGACCAGGCCGGCGAAGTGGTCGCGCAGCCACGGCACCGCGGTGAACTGCAGCCGGTGGGTGGCCTCGTGCAGGCAGACCCAGAGCCCGAACTGCTCGCCGTCGACGCCGAGGGTGTCGGTCGCGGCGTGCACGTTCGGGGCGACGACGATCAGCCGCCCGGCGCCGTCCGGGCCGCCGAAGGGGTCGTACTGGCCGAGCACCCGGGCGCCGAGGTAGGCGAGCAGCGCACCGAGCTGGACGCCGGAGCCGGCCGCGGTGACGCTGCGCAGCGGCCACGGCGAGGCGGGCAGCTCGGCGCCGGAGGTCAGCGCGTTCATGCCCTCGGTGGCGGCCCGCGCCCAGGCCGGGCGGTCCAGGACGTCGGCGGGCAGCAGCGGCAGGCCCGCGCCGAGGCCGGTGACGTCGCGGACGTGCCCCTCGGCGCGCGCCGAGTCGGTGCGCAGCCGCTCGACCAGCTCGCGCGCGGCCGCCGGGGTGGTGCGCGGGCCGGCCGGCATCAGCCGGGTCGCGGTGCTCGCCGCCAGCGACCAGTTGACGGGCAGGCCCCGCGCGGCGCGCCGGTCGGACGCGGGTGCGGGATCGGTCACGGTGGCCGGGCCGGTCGCGTCGGGCTGCATGGCCGCCACGCTACCCGCGACCGCGCCGCGGGCCGGTCCGCCGAGGGGGCCGCCGGTCAGTCCCGGCAGCCGCAGCGGCTCAGGGTGGCGGCGATCCGGTCCAGCGCCGGGCGGGCGTCGGCCGGCGAGGTGCCGTTGGACAGCAGCGCGAAGACCAGCAGCCTGCCGTCGACGTCGGTGACCACGCCGGCCAGGCTGGACGCCCCGCTGAGGGTGCCGGTCTTGGCCCGGACCACGCCCCGGCCGGCGATCGACGGCCCGTCGGTGAACCGCTCGGTCAGCGTGCCGGCGCCGCCGGCGACCGGCAGCCCGGTGAGGATCGGCCGGAGGAACTGGACGTCGGCGGGGCTGTCCGACTGGGCGGCGGCCGAGGCCAGCACCGCGCCGAGCAGCCGGGCCGGGACCCGGTTCTCCCGGGACAGCCCGCTGCCGTCGGCGGCGACCAGGCCGCTGACGTCGTACCCGGCCTGCACCAGGGCCTCGGTGACCGCGCGGGAGCCGCCGTCGAACGACGCCTCGGTGTCCCGGACGATCGCGACCTGGCGGGCCAGCGCCTCGGCCGTGACGTTGTCCGACGCGGTGAGCATGTACTCGACGAGTGCGGCGATCGGCGGGGAGGCGACGCTGCCCAGCACCGGCGCGTTCGGGGCGGCGGTGCCCTCCCGGACCTCGGTGGCGCCGAGCGCGGCGGCCAGCGCCTGCCCGGCGGCCCGGGCCGGGTCGGACGAGCGCGGCCCGTCCTGCTGCTGCGGGTCGGTGCGGCCGCCGTCGAGCATCAGCGGCGACATCGGCGCGACGTAGCCGTCGGCGACGTCGCCGGGGCCCCAGCCGGGCGAGAGCGCGGGCCCGGTCCACTGCGAGGTGTCGACGTAGACGGTGCGCACCGGCTGGTCGACCGCCTCCCGCACCTCGGCGGCGAGATCGTCGATCCGGGACGGGTCGGGATAGAGCCCGGTCTCGCCGGCCGGCAGCGCGGTCAGCGTCGGGTCGCCGCTGCCGACGAGCACCACCGAGCCCGGGTCCGGGCCGGGCACCACCCGGGTGGCGAGCCGGTCGGTCGGGTTCATCGACAGCAGCGCGGCGGCCGCGGTGAGCAGCTTGGTGGTGGAACCGGGGACCATCGCCCGACCGCCGTCGCGCTCCCACAGCGGCTCCACGCCGCGCGGCGCCGAGGAGTCGATGACGACGCCGGTCACGTCGCCCAGCGCCGGCGACTCCAGCTGGTCGGCCAGCGCCTGGGTGATGCCGGCCGCGGTCGGGACCGGGGCGGTCGGGGTCAGCGGGCGCAGCGCGGGCATCGGGACCGGCGGGTACTGGGCCGCCGTCTCACCGAGCCCGAGCCGGTCGCGGGTCTCCGGACCGGCCAGCGCGACCGCGCCGAACAGCGAGGCGAGTGCCATCACCGCGACCGCGATGACGGCGATCCGCCGGGTGCTGCGGTCCGGCCGGCGATGCCTGCGTCCCACTCCGCCTCCTGCTCGTGACGTCCGGTCCCGGGCTCCGGGACCGGCCGACCTGCCCGGCCGATGGTGCGACACCCGCCACATCAGCACCGGTTCGGGGTCACCGGCCTGCCACCGTCGGCCCCCGGTCCCTCACACTAGGGGGCAGCACAGACACCGCCGGAGTGGGCGGGCCACCCGGCTCCGCCCGGCCCCGGCGCGACCGTGACCCTCTTCAAGGAGCAACGAATCGTGGACTTCGACGTCACCATCGAAATCCCCAAGGGTGGCCGCAACAAGTACGAGGTCGATCACGAGACCGGCCGGATCCGGCTGGACCGGACCCTCTTCACCGCCACCCAGTACCCGGCCGACTACGGGTTCATCGACGACACCCTCGGCGAGGACGGCGACCCGCTGGACGCGCTGGTGCTCGTCCAGGAGCCGACCTTCCCCGGCTGCGTGATCCGCGCCCGGACGATCGGCATGTTCCGGATGAAGGACGAGGCCGGCGGCGACGACAAGGTCCTGTGCGTGCCGGCCAGCGACCCGCGCCAGGAGCACCTGCGCGACATCCACCACCTGGCGGAGTTCGACCGCGCGGAGATCCAGCACTTCTTCGAGATCTACAAGACGCTCGAGCCGGGCAAGAGCGTCGAGGGCGCCACCTGGGTCGGCCGCGCCGACGCCGAGCGCGAGATCAAGGCGTCCTACGAGCGGGCCAAGCAGGCGGGTCACTGATCCGCGCACCCGGGGCGGCCCGGCCGGCCGCCCCGGGGCCGGTGTTCAGACCTTCTCGAACACGGCGGCCAGGCCCTGCCCGCCGCCGATGCACATCGTCTCCAGCCCGTACCGGGCGTCCCGGCGGTGCATCTCCCGGGCCAGCGTGGCCAGGATCCGGCCGCCGGTCGCACCGACCGGGTGGCCCAGCGAGATCCCGGAGCCGTTCACATTGGTCCGCTCGAAGTCGGCCTCGGTGAACTTCCACTCCCGGGTGCAGGCCAGCACCTGAGCCGCGAACGCCTCGTTCAGCTCGATCAGGTCGATGTCGGCCAGGCCGAGCCCGGCCGCGCCGAGCGCCTTCGCCGTCGCCGGGACCGGCCCGATCCCCATCGTCGCGGGCGGCACCCCGCCCAGCCCCCAGGACACCAGCCGGACCAGCGGCCGCAGCCCCAGCTCGGCGGCGGCCTCCGGGCTGGTCACCACACAGATCGACGCGCCGTCGTTCTGCCCCGAGGCGTTGCCCGCGGTGACCGTCGCGTCCGGGTCGTCGCGGCCCAGGATCGGGCGCAGCGTCGCCAGCTTCTCGACCGAGGAGTCCGGCCGGATGTGCTCGTCGGCGTCGACCACGGTGTCGCCCTTGCGGCCGGGCACCGTCACCGGCACGATCTCGTCGGCGAACCGGCCCGCGGCCTGCGCCGCCGCCGCCCGCCGGTGCGACCGCACCGCGAACTCGTCCTGCTCCTCGCGGGCGATGGCGTACTCCCGGCGGAGGTTCTCCGCGGTCTCCAGCATCCCGCCGGGCACCGGATGGTTCCGCCCACCCGCGGTCACCCGGCCCCGGGCCAGCGAGTCGTTCAGCAGCACCCCGGCGCCGCCCTTGACCCCCCACCGCATCCCGGTGGAGTAGAACGACGCCCCGGACATCGACTCGGCGCCGCCGGCCAGCAGCACCTCGGCCGCGCCGGTCTGCACCTGCATCGCCGCGTACAGCACCGCCTGCAGGCCCGATCCGCAGCGGCGGTCGATCTGGATCCCACCCGCGGTCACCGGCAGGCCGGCGTCCAGCGCCGCGACCCGGCCGATCGCCGGCGCGTCCATCGTCGGGTAGCAGTGGCCCAGCACCACGTCGTCGACGGCGGACGGGTCCAGCCCGGTCCGCTCCATCAGCGCCCCGATCACGGTCGAGGCCAGGGTGTGCGCCGGCACGTCGCGCAGCGACCCGCCGAATCCGCCCACCGGGGTCCGCAGCGGCTCGCAGATCACCGCATCACGCATGAACTCGCTCCTTCGACGTTCCACTCAGACGTACTGGCGGGTGAGCCACTCGGCGACCAGCGCAGGCTTCTCGGAGCCCTCGATCTCGACGGTCACCCCGATGGTGAGCTGCACCCCGCCGGTGACGTCGGCGACGTCGACCAGCTCGACCCGCGCCCGGACCCGGCTGTCGACCGGGACGGGGCTGGTGAACCGGACCTTGTTGAGGCCGTAGTTGACCCCCATCCGCACGCCGTCGATCCGGTAGACGTCCTGTACCAGCCTCGACAGCAGCGACAGGGTCAGGAAGCCGTGCGCGATGGTGGTGCCGAACGGACCGTCGGCGGCCTTCGCGGCGTCGACGTGGATCCACTGGTGGTCCTCCGTCGCGTCGGCGAACCCGTCGATCCGCTCCTGGGCGACCGCGAACCACTCCGAGACACCGACCTCGGTCCCCTTCGCCGCCCGCAGCTCGTCGACCCCGTTGAAGACGCGCATCCGTCACTCCCCTCGCTCCGGCACACCCACCGGTGCCGATCACCGTGTCTCTACCCCACCACGGGTACCCGGAGTCGGTGAAGTCACCAAACCCACACGCCCCGTCCCGCGCGATCGGCGCTCCTTGGCTATGGTCGGAGCGCGTAGGACGGCCTGCAGCCCGCCGGGCCGACTCCGACGTGGAGCGCCGACGCCGATGAACACGACCCACCGCCAGTGCCGATGAGCTCGCCCCCCACGACGCAGGATCCGCTGCCCGGGCTCGTGCACCGGGCCGTGCCGTACCGCACCCCGGAGCACCAGGCCCAGGTGCTGACCGGGCCGGTCACCGGGGCGCTGGAACGCGGCCGCCGGGCGATCGTCGTCGTCGAGCCGCGGTGCCGCGCCGAGCTGGAGCGGGCGCTCGGTGACGAGGCCGGGGTGCGCTACGTCCGGCCGGAGGAGCTGCACTCGGCGCCGCCGTTCACCGTCGCGGGCCGGTGGAGCCGCACCGTGCGGGACGCGATCGCCGAGGGCGCGTCCGGCGTCTGCGCGGTCGCCCAGCCGGTCGCCCTGCCCGGGGCCGATCCGTCGTACTGGACCCGGCTGGATCTCGCGATCGGGTACGCGATGCGGGCGCTGCCGGTGGAGATGCTGTGCTGCTTCGCCGACCAGGACGGCGCCCGCGAGCAGGCCGGCGCGCTGCACGACGAGTTCCTCGTCGACGGCGCGGCCGTGCCCAGCACGCACCGCCGCGACGACCACGAGCTGCTGCAGGAGAACCCGCAGCGGCCGCCCGCCGATCTCGGGGGGCCGCTGCTCGTCGAACCGGTCGAGCTGCACCGGCTGTCCGGGATGCGGCACACCGTGCGCCGCGAGGGACAGCTGTCCGGGCTCGGCCCGGCCCGCGTCGAGGACCTGGTGCTCGCGGTGAACGAGCTGGTCAGCAACGGGATCGAGCACGGATCGGGGTGCCCGGTGCTGCGCATGTGGCGGACCCCCGCCGGCCTGGTCGCCGAGATGACCGACACGGTGCCCGGCCGGCTGGCCTTCCCCGGCCTGGCCGCCCCGCCGCCGTCCGGCGAGCGGGGCCGCGGCCTGTGGCTGGCCTCCGAGCTGGCCGACGTGCTGCAGGTGTGGACCGCCGACGACGATCCCGGTCAGGTCCAGGGCACCGTCGTCCGGGTCGTGATGAACCCGCCGTGACGGATGTGACGCGGCCGGAGGTGCCGGGGAAGTGACAGAGTGACGCGGTGACGCAGCCCGATCGCGCCGCCGACCCGGTGTCCCGCTTCCTCCGGATGGTGACCGGCCCGGAGCCCTCGCTCGACGAGGGCGCCCTCGCCATCGCCGCCGGAGCCGCCGCCGACCCGGCGCGGGCCGCCGCCGACGCGGTCCGCGCCCGCACCCGCCTCGACGAGCTGGCCGACGGCGTCAGCGGGCCGGAGTCGCTGCTGCACCGGCTGTTCACCGAGGCCGGGTTCACCGGCGACAGCGCGAACTACCGCGACCCGCGCAACTCGTTCCTGCCCGACGTGCTGGAGCGCCGCATCGGCATCCCGATCACGCTGTCGGTGGTGGCGATCGAGGTCGGGCGCCGGGCCGGGGTGGCGCTGGAGGGCGTCGGGATGCCAGGGCACTTCCTGGTCCGGCTGCCCGGCACCCAGCGCTACCTGGACATGTTCGACCAGGGGCGGCGGCTGGACCCGGCGGGCTGCGAGGCGCTGTACCGGGCCACCACCGGGGCCGGGCCGGAGGTGCCGTTCGGGCCCGGCCTGCTCCCCCGCACCTCGACCCGGCAGATCCTGGCCCGGATGCTGGACAACCTGCGCGCCAACTACGCCCGCACGAAGGACCACGTGAACCTGGAGTGGGTGCTGCGGATGCGGCTGGGCCTGCGGCACCAGGGCCCCGACCTGATCCGCCAGCTCGGCGAGGTGCTGGCCGCGCAGGCCCGGTGGGACGAGGCCGCCCGGCTGATGGAGTCCTGGGCGGACGGCCCGGGCCGGGGATCGCGGTCCGGCGCCGAGGTGCTCGACGAGGTGCGCGTCGAGGCCCGCAGGCACCGCGCGCACCTGAACTGAGCGCCGGGCCGGACCGTCAGGAGTGCGGCGCCCTGGTCGGCGCGCCGGAGTCCTCGCCGAACCGCCACGGCTGCCCGGTCGACTCCAGCACCGCCATCCACAGGTCGCCGTGCGGGTCGACCTGGTTGCGCCGGCTCACCGCGAGGGTCATCGGGATGTGCACGAACCGGCGCCGGACCCGGCCGACCACCATCGACGTCCGCCCGGACATCGCCGCGTGCACCGCGGCCTGCGACAGCCGGACGGTGTAGACGCTGTCGTAGGGGTTCGCCGGGACGCTGCGGATGATGTAGCTCGGATCGACGTAGCGGACCGTGGTCTCCATGCCGGCCTCGGCGAACGAGTCGCCGATCCGTTCCTTGAGCCACGGGCCGATGTCGGCGAGCTTGGCGTTGCCCGAGGCGTCGGTCCGCCCGACCGGCGGCAGCAGCTCCTGCCCCGCCCCCTCGGCGACCACGACGACCGCGTGCCCGCGCTGGGACACCCGCCGGCGCAGGTGGTGCAGCAGGCCGGTCTCGCCGTCCAGCTCGAACGGGACCTCCGGGATCAGCACCGCGTCGGCGTCGGACCGGACCAGCGAGGCGTAGCAGGCGATGAAACCGGAGTGCCGGCCCATCAGCTTCACCAGGCCGACCCCGCCCGGGGTGGACTTGGCCTCCACCGTCACCGACCGGATCGCCTCGCTGGCCTGCGAGAACGCCGTCTGGAAGCCGAAGCTCTGGTCGATGAAGGGGATGTCGTTGTCGATCGTCTTCGGGATCCCGACGATGGCGATCCGCAGGCCCCGCTCGGCGACCACCCTGGCGATCTCCATCGCCCCGCGCATGGTGCCGTCGCCGCCGATCACGAACAGCACGTTGAGGTGCATCTGCTCCAGGCAGTCGACGATCTCGCCCGGGTCCTGCGGGCCGCGCGAGGTGCCGAGGAAGGTGCCGCCGTCGACCGGGATGTCGCGCACCGACTCCGGGGACAGCTCGACGACGTCGTGCCCGTAGGAGGAGATGAAGCCGCGGTAGCCGTTGCGGAAGCCGACGACCCTCCGGACGCCGTAGTGGTAGGTGAGGGTGCGGACCAGGCCGGCGATGACGTCGTTCAGGCCGGGGCACAGCCCGCCGCAGGTGACGATCCCGGCCCGGGTCTTGGACGGGTCGAAGTAGATCTCGCGGCGCGGGCCGCACGGCTCCAGGCCGGGCAGCTCCTCGACGTCGACGCCGCGCGACTTGAGCCCGGCGGCGGTGTCGTCGAGCAGCACCCGGTCCCCGGCGTCCACGTAGTGCTCGGTGGTGCGGCGGGCGTCCAGCAGCGGGGCCAGCGGCGAGGTGATCCGGGCCGGTCCGAGCGTGTCGATCGCCAGGTCGTCCGGGGTGATGCTGCTGTACTCCCAGGTCGTCACGCTGTCCTCCTCCGGATTCCGGGTGGATCGATGCAGACGGTCCGCGCAGCGATCCGGTGCCCGATCATGCTGCACCACCGGTCCCGGTGTCAGGCCGGGCCGCGCCTAGTGTGACGAGCGTGCCCCTCGCCCTGCTGACCAACGACGACGGCGTGCACGCCCCCGGCCTGCACGCGCTCGCCCGAGCGACCCGTGACACCGGTCTGGACGTGATCGTCGCGGCCCCGGCCGGGGACGCCAGCGGTGCCGGCGGATCGGTCCGGTGCGTGCTGACCGACGGGCACATCGGTGTCACCGAGCACACGATCCCGGCGCTCGACGGAATCCCGGCCTACGGCGTCGACGCCGATCCCGGGTTCATCGTGCGCGCGGCCGGGCAGGGCTGGTTCTCCCGGGAGCCCGACGTCGTGCTGTCCGGGATCAACCCGGGTGCGAACACCGGCGGTCAGGTGCTGCACTCCGGCACCGTCGGGGCGGTGCTGGCCGGCTCGCTGAACGGCTGGTCCGGGATCGCGTTCTCGCTGCACTGCGGTCTGCGGCTGCCCGAGCACCCGCACTGGGCGGCGGCCACCGGGCTGCTCCCGGAGCTGCTGGAGCGCCTCGCCGCCCGCCCCGCGGGAACCGCCTGGTCGGTGAACGTCCCGGACGTCGCGCCCGCGGAGCTGCCCGCGCCGCGCGAGGCGCGACTGTGCGACTCCGGCGCGGTCCGGGTGCGGATGGTGCACCGCGGGCCCGACGGAGGGCGGCCCGCTGGCCTGCGGGCGCTGGTCTCCGAGCAGTACGGCGAGGCCGAGCCCGGCACCGACGTCGCACTGCTCGCCGCAGGCCACCCGACCGTCACCGAGCTCGCCCCGATCGGGCACCGGGACGGCGCCACCGGCTACCCGGCGGGCACCGCCCCGGTCCCGGGCTGAGCGCGCTCAGCCCTTCGCGTCGGCGAACCGCTGCGCGGCGTCCGCCCAGTCGACGACGTTCCACCAGGCCTTGACGTAGTCCGGCTTCACGTTCTTGTACTGCAGGTAGAACGCGTGCTCCCACATGTCGAGCAGCACGATCGGGGTCTGGCCGGCCGGCAGCTGGGACTGCTGGTCGTAGAGCTGGTGGATCAGCAGCCGGCCACCGAGCCGGTCGTAGCCGAGGATGGCCCAGCCGGAGCCCTGGATGGTGGTGGCGGCGGCGGTGAAGTGCGCCTGGAACGCGTCGAAGGAGCCGAAGTTCTCGTCGATCGCCGAGGCGAGGTCACCGGTGGGCTTGTCGCCGCCGTCCGGGGAGAGGTTCTTCCAGAACGCGGAGTGGTTGACGTGCCCGCCCAGGTTGAACGCGAGGGTCTTCTCGAGACCGACGATCGCACCGAAGTCGTTGCGCTCGCGGGAGTCGGCGAGCTTCTCCAGGGTGGCGTTCAGGCCCTGCACGTAGGTGTTGTGGTGCTTGGAGTGGTGCAGCTCCATGATCTCCGGCGCGATGTGCGGCGCCAGGGCTGAGTAGTCGTAGGGCAGGTCCGGAAGCGTGTAGTCGGCCATGCGGCTCAGCCAACGACCTCAACCCCGGTTGAGGTCAAGTGTGAGCTGCGCCGCTGTCCCAGCCGCTCGTCGGTGCCCGGGTGGAACAGGTGGACCGCGGCGGGATCGACGGCGACCCGGACGACACCCCCGATGGTCGGGGACGGCGTCGAGGCGGGCAGCCGGACGGTCAGCCGGTGCCCCTCGCCGCCGGCGTCGGTGTACCGGCCGTGCAGGAAGCTGTCCGAGCCGAGCTCCTCGACCAGGTCCACGACGATCGGCAGGCCGTCCGCGGCGAGCCGCAGCCCCTCCGGCCGCACGCCGACCCGGACCGCGCGGTCCGCGCCGAGCTCGTCGAGCCGCCATCCGCTCGCGTCACCGATCCGGTGCGTGTCGACGACGATCCCGTCGTCGACGATCCGGCCGGGCAGCAGGTTCATCGCGGGCGACCCGATGAACCCGGCGACGAACGCGTTGACCGGCCGGTCGTAGAGCTCGCGCGGCGGGGCGCACTGTTGCAGGCGCCCGTCGCGCAGCACGGCGACCCGGTCGCCCATCGTCATCGCCTCGGTCTGGTCGTGCGTGACGTAGACGGTGGTCGTGCCCAGCCGCTGCTGCAGCGCGGCGATGTTGGCCCGGGTCTCGACCCGCAGCTTGGCGTCGAGGTTGGACAACGGCTCGTCCATCAGGAAGACCGACGGCTCCCGCACGATCGCCCGGCCCATCGCCACCCGCTGGCGCTGCCCGCCGGACAGCGCCCGTGGCCGACGGTCCAGGTAGCGGGTAAGATCGAGTAGCTCGGCGGCCGTCTCCACCCTGGCGCGGCGCTGCACCGGTGGCACCTTCTGCAGGCGCAGCGCAAACCCCATGTTCTCGGCGACGGTCATGTGCGGGTAGAGCGCGTACGACTGGAACACCATCGCGATGTCCCGGTCCTTCGGCGCCGCGTCGGTGACGTCCCGGTCGCCGATGTGGATCGCGCCCTCGTCGGTGTCCTCCAGGCCGGCGAGCATCCGCAGCGCGGTGGACTTGCCGGAGCCGGACGGGCCGACGAGGACCAGGAACTCACCGTCGGCGATGCTCAGGTCCAGGGTGTCGACCGCGCGCACCGGCGGGGTCCCCGGGTAGATCCGGGATGCCTTGTCGAAGGTGACGGCTGCCATGGGGTCTCCTCGTCGAGTTCGTGCGGGATCGGGGCGGCGGTGCTCAGCGCACGACGGCGCCGTCGGGCAGGCCCAGCAGGGACAGCTCGTCGCGGCGGGGCAGGCCCTCCCAGTCGCCGCGGGCGGTGACCGCGAAGGCCCCGACGGTGACCGCCCGGCGGAGCCGTTCGGTGCGGTCGGCGCCGTCCAGCAGGGCCGAGAGCCAGCCGGCGCAGAAGGCGTCGCCTGCGCCGACCGGGTCCACCGCCCGGACCCGCAGCGCAGGCTGGTGCCGGGTCCCGTCGGCGTCGTGGCTGGTCGCGCCGTGTGCACCGTTCTTGACCACGACCTCGCCGGGGACCCCGGCCAGCAGGCCGGCCGGGTCGGCCGCCCCGATCAGGTCGAACTCCTCGGGGGATCCGATCACGACATCGGCCAGCCCGGCCAGTGCGGCGAGCTCCGGGCCCGCCACGTCGCCGGGCCACAGGGCGGGGCGGTGGTTGAGGTCGAACGACACCACGGCGCCGAGCAGGCGGGCCCGGCGGGCGAGCTCGGCGCAGGCCGCGCGACAGGACTCGGACAGCGCCGCGGTGACCCCGGAGAGGTGTACCGCCCGCGGCCGCAGGGCGAGCGCGGGAGCGAGGTCCGCAGGCCCCCACCGGGACCCGGCCGACCCGCGCCGGTGGTACTCGACCCGGGTCAGGTCGGGCGTGCGGCGCTCGAAGAGCACCAGCCCGGTGGTGGCCTCCGGATCGGTGACGACGGCGTCGAGGGCCACCTGCTCGGCGGCCAGCGTGCGCCGGACCAGTGCCCCGGACTCGTCGGCGCCGACCCGGCCGCCCAGCGCCGTGCTGTGCCCGAGCCGGGCGGCGCCGATCGCGACGCCGGCCTCCGCGCCGACCACCGACACCGTCGCGCTCCCGCCGAGGCGCAGCGGGCCGTCGCAGCGGACCGCGGTCATCACCTCACCGGCGACCAGCAGATCGATCACGGCTGCACCGCCTGCAGGAACGCGCGGGTCCGGTGCCGCAGGGCCGCCAGGTCGCCGCCGTCCGGGGCGTCACCGCACAGCGGGCCGGCGACCCCGACCGCACAGGCGCCGTGAGCGAGGTACTCGACGGCCTGGTCCTTCCCGATCCCGCCGACGGGCACGGTGTCCAGACCGGGAAAGGGCCCCGCCAGCGCGTCCAGGTAGCCGGGGCCGACGGTCGACGCCGGGAAGATCTTCACCGCGGTGGCGCCGTGCCCGACCGCGGTGGCCACCTCGGTCGGGGTGAGGGCGCCGCAGAGCACCGGCAGCCCGGCCGCGACGGCGTGCGGCACGGAGCCGGCCACCGCGGGCGTCACCACGAACCGGGCACCGGCCGCGACGGCGGCGTCCGCCTGGGCGGGGGTGAGCACGGTGCCTGCGCCGACCGCGGCCCGGCCCGCCGTGCGCGCCGCCACCTCCTCGATCACCGCGAGCGGTTCGTGGCCGCTCAGCGAGATCTCCAGCGCCCGCACCCCCTCCTCGACCAGTGCCAGCGCGGTGGCCACACTCGCCACGCGGTCCGCGCCGCGCACGATGGCCAGCAGCCTGGTCTCGCGCAGGGTCGCCATCAGGTCCTGTGCGGCGGTCATCCCTTCACCGCCCCGGCCGTCATCCCGCGGGACAGGAACGGTTCGAGCACGATGAACAGCAGCACCATCGGCACCGTCGACATGAGGCCGATCGCCATCAGGCCGGACCAGTCGATGCTGAACTCACCGATGAACGTCGCGATCCCGACGGTCACCGTCCAGCCCTGCGGATCGCCCATCAGCGTGCGGGCGAAGAGGAAGTCACCCCAGGTCAGGATGGATGCGTAGACGAAGGTCGCGGCGATCCCCGGCTTGAGCAGCGGGACCACCACATACCAGAGCGCGCGCAGCCGGCCGCAACCGTCGATCATCGCGGACTGTTCGAGCTCGGCGGGTACCGAGTCGACGAACCCCTTCATCAACCAGGTGGTGAACGGAACGGTGGCCGCGATGTTGACCAGCGTGACCGACCAGAGGTTGTTCACCATCCCGAGCCCGGCGAACAGCACGAACAACGGGATGATCAGCAGGGTTCCCGGCAGCATGCGGCTGAACAGCAGGGTGAATCCCATCGCCTGCTGACCCGCGGTCCGGAACCGGGACAGGCTGTACCCGCCCAGGGTGCTCACCGCGGTCGAGATGATCGCCGCACCGAGCGTGGTCACCGTCGAGTTCCACAGCCAGCGGCCGACCGGCTGGTCGTCGATCACCCCGGTCCACGCCTCGGTCGTCGCCGAGTCCGCGGGCGGTACCAGCGGCGGTTCGGCCACCAGCAGGTCGTTGCTGGGAACCAGCGACGTCATGATCATCCAGTAGACCGGGAACATCAGCACACCGGTCACGACGACGGCCAGTGCGAGCAGGCTCCACCGGCGGCCGCCGGAGAGCGCCGTGGCACTCATGAGAACTCCCGTCGGATCGAGCGGCCACCGGCCAGCAGGAAGAACCCGCAGATCGCCATCGTGACGATGCCCAGCGCGGTCGCGGTGCCCATCTCGAAGTACTGGAACGCCTCGGTGTAGATCCGCACGGCCAGGGTCTGGGTGGCCTCGTTCGGACCACCCCCGGTGAGCGGGAAGATGAAGTCGAACTCGCGGAACACCCCGATCGCGGTGATCACGACGGCGAGGGTGGACGCGCCCGCGATCGCAGGCCAGGTGATGTGCCGGAACTGCCGCACCGGCGAGGCACCGTCGACCCGGGCCGCTTCATACAGCTCGGCCGGGATCGACTGCAGCTGCGCGAGCAGGATCAGGGTGAAGAACGGGTAGTACTTCCACACCGTCGGGACGATCACCGCGGCGAGCGCGGTCCGGCTGTCGGCGAGCCAGGCGACGTTCTCGTCGATCAGCCCGACCGTGCGCAGCAGGTAGTTCACCACGCCGTAGGACGAGTCGAGCATCCAGCTGAACGCGGCGGCGACGACCACGCCCGGCACCGCCCACGGCAGCAGCACCAGCGGCCGGATGATCCGCCTGCCCGGGAACGCCCGGTTGAGCAGCAGCGCGAGGCCGAGCCCGATCGCGAACGCCGGGACCACCACCCCGAGCGTGTAGACGACGGACCGGACGACGTCGGCGAGCAGGCCGGACGAGCTCAGCACCTCGGCGTAGTTGCCGAGCGTGTAGGGATTGTCGCTCAGGTCCAGCAGGTCGGAGATCTGACCGCCGCGCAGGCTCAGGTCCAGGGCGACGTAGAGCGGGTAGGCCATCAGCACGGCGACGACCAGCAGGGTGGGTGCGAGCGTGCCGTAGGCGAACAGCCGTCGGCGCCGCTGGGCGCGCCGCTGGAGCGGACGCGGCCCGGGGGCGGGGCCGGTGGACGGACCCGGTGGGTCCGCGGTCGTGGTTCCGGTGGCCGGTGAGATCATGGGCGGACCGCCTCCTCGAGCTGATCCTGGAGCGTGTCGGCGATCGCCGTGGTCGGCTCCCGGCCGGTGATGAGCGAGACCGCGGCGGCCGCGACGATGTCGCTGATCCGGCCGAACCGTTCCCGCTGCGCCTCGCTGTCGGGGAAGATCGAGGTCGCCTCGTCGGCGAGCTGCTGGACGAGTGCGAGCTCGCTCCCCGCGGCCGGCTCGTCGTCGAGGTTCCGGCGCGGTATCGGGTTCCCGGTCAGCTCGCGGTAGCGGTGCTGCCACTGCGGGGAGCAGGCGAGCCGGATGAACTCCCAGGCCGCCTCGGCCCGCCGGGGATCGGTGCCCTCGGGGATGTGGATGCTGTTCGAGGTGCCGCCGGGGGTGCGGGCGAAGGGGGCCCGCGCGACGGTGAGCCCCGGCCGGATCCGCTCGTCGGCGTCCTCCAGCTCAGAGGCGAAGAACGGGCCCTCCAGCAGCATCGCGATCTTCCCGGTGAGGAACAGCTCGTTGCGCTGCTGGCTCTGGATCCCGCGCGGCGCCTGCGCGACCGCCCGGCGATAGGCGTCCAGGCCGCGGATCGTCTCGGGAGTGGTCGCGGTGACCCGGTCGCCGTCGAACAGGCTGCCTCCGGTGCCGACGACGAAGGCCGCCAGCTCGGTGTAGTTGTCCGGGTTCTGGGTCGTGGTCGCGCCGAAGCCGTAGACGCCGTCGCCGGTCACCGCCTCGGCCGCCGCGAGCAGCTCCTCGGTGGTCCGCGGCACCGGGTGCCCGGCGGCGCTGAGCAGGGACTCGTTGCAGTAGAGGCTGTATCCGTAGCCGAGCAGCAGTACCCCGTAGTGGTCGCCGTCGGAGGCCATCTCCTCCTGCAGCGGCGTCCAGGACGACACGATGTCGGTGCCGTCCAGCCGGGTCTGCAGCGACTCCAGCCAGCCACGCCCGGCGAACTCGGCGGCGTTGCGGGCCGGCAGGTGCAGGATGTCCGGCCGCTGGTTCGCGGCGAACCGGATCGTCAGCTGGTCCGCGTAGCTGTCGAATGGCATCGGGTAGAGGTTGATCCGGATCCCCGGGTTCCGCTGCTCGTAGGCGGCGACGAGCTCGCGCCACCACGGCGCGAAGCTGCCCTCCTCCGCCTGCCAGGACGGGAACTCCAGGACCAGGTCACCGGTGCCGGTCTGCTGCCGACCGCATCCCACCAGCGACGCCGTTGCCGCCGCCGCGGCGAGACCGAGGAATCCCCGGCGCGAGGTGAGCGCCGCGGCGCTCACGACCGCCCCGCCGGCGGGACGGTGCCGACCTCGGCCGGGCTCGTGTAGCCCAGCGTCACGCTGATCGCGTCGGCGGTCTCGATCGCCTGCACCGAGAGCTCCCGCTCCCGCCGGGCCAGGTCGATCACCGACAGCGAGCCGGAGATCGAGACGGCGGCGACGACCAGGCCGTCCGCGTCGTGCACGGGGGCCGCGACGCAGGCCCGCCCGAAGGCCAGCTCCTCGATCTCGGTCGCGTAGCCGCGCTCCCGGGTTCGGTCCAGCTCGTCGTCCAGCGGGTCGTGTGCGGCGATGGTGTGCCGGGTGAAGGACTGCAGCTCGCCGAGCACGTCGCGGCGCTGCTCCGGCGTGGAGTCGAGCAGCAGGCACTTCCCCATCCCGGTGGCGTGCAACGGGTTGTGCCTGCCGGCCAGGGTGGCCGCGCGCGGCGCGTCCGGGCCCTCGAAGTTGGCGAGGTAGAACACCGACCAGTCGCGCAGTACCGACAGGTTCGCCCCGAGCCCGGTGCGCCCGGCCAGGTCCTGCACTGGCTGGCGACCGGCCCGGAACACCGGGTGCTGGTTCAGCGCCGCCGCGGACAGCTCGATCACCGCGGCCCCCAGCCGGTACGTGCCTGCCGCATCCCGCTCGACGTAGGCCAGCGCCTCCAGGGTCGCGAGCATCCGGGAGGTCGTCGACTGGCCGAGGCCCGCCCGGTTCGCGACATCGGCGACTCGCAGCGCCCGTGTGTCGGAGAACGCGGCGAGTACCGCCGCGGCCCTCTCGACGCTCTGATTGGTCGCCTGCTGCTCACCGGCCATCGCCACCTCCGTATCGACGTCGTTATCGACTCATCCACTCTCGATGACGTACGTTATCCGCTGTGTGCATGATGTCAACCAGTCAGTGGATGTATCGATGCGAATAGCTGCCGTAGACACCTTCGTCCTGAAGATCGACAACGACGAGCCCTATCTCGGCGTCCTCCCCGACGGCACCGGGCCCGCCGACGGTTACGCGGTCCGGCCGCCGTGGCGCAGCCTGTACTCGCCGCGCTTCGAGACGGTGCTGGTCCGGCTGACCGCCGAGGACGGCACCGTCGGCTGGGGTGAGGCGCTCGCACCGGTCGGTCCCGAGATCGTCGCCGCCGTCGTCCGCACGACCCTGGCCGGGCAGCTCGTCGGCGCGGACGCCCGCAGCCCGCGCCCGGTCGGCCGGGCCGCCGCCGAGCTGATGCGCGAGCGCGGCCACCTGGTAGGGCACCAGGCCGACGCGCTCGCCGCCGTCGACATCGCCCTGTGGGACCTGGCCGGCCGGCTCCTGGAGGTGCCGGTCGCCACCCTGCTCGGCGGCGCGTACCGGCAGCGGATCCCGACCTACGTCTCGGGACTGCCCCGCGCCTCCGACGCCGAGCGGGCCGAACTCGCACGCGACTGGGTCGCCCGTGGCGCGACGGCCGTCAAGCTCCATCTCGGACACGGTGTCGAGCAGGATCTGGCCACCGTGGACGCGGTCCGCGCGGCGGCGCCGTCGCTGCGGGTGGCGGTCGACGGGCACTGGGCCTACCGGCGCCACGACGCGCGGCGGCTCGCCCGCGGGCTCGCCGCGCGGGACGCCTGGTTCCTGGAGGCCCCGCTCGCCCCGGAGGACGACCGTGGCCATCGCGCCCTCGGCGACGAGACGATCCCGATCGCGGTCGGCGAGAGCCTGCGCAACCGGTTCGAGTTCGCGCACTGGCTCGCGACGGACGCACTCGCGATCGCCCAGCCCGACATCGGCCGGACCGGTATCACCGAGGCGATCGGCATCGCCGAGCTCTGCGCCGCCCGGCACGTCCCGGTCGCGCCGCACCACTCGGTCGCACTCGGGATCGCGCTGGCCGCGGGGCTGCACGTCGCCGCTGCCGTCGAGGACCTCCTCGCGTTCGAGTACCAGCCCACATCCACCGAGGTCGGGCAGCGGATCCTGCGGACGCCGCTGCAGGTGGGCGCCGACCACATGCAGCTGCCGGACGGGCCGGGGCTCGGGATCGAGATCGACACCGAGGCCCTGGCCACCCACACCACATCGGAGACGACACGATGACCGCCACCCGCGGACTGATGCCCATCCTGGCGACGCCCTTCGGGCCCGACGGCGCACTCGACCCGGACTCGCTGCGCAGGCTCGTGAGCTTCCAGCTCGATTCCGGCGCCGACGGGGTCGCGGTGTCCGGGATGGCGAGCGAGGCCTTCGCCCTCACCGCCGACGAGCGCAGCACCGTCACCCGCACCGTCGTGCAGACCGTCAACGCCGCCGCCGCCGGCGCCGTGCCGGTGGTGTGCGGGGTGAACGCCACCTCGACGGTGACCGCCGTCGAGCAGGCGCTGGCCGCCGAGCAGGACGGCGCGACCGCGCTGATGGTGCTGCCGCCCTACATGGTCAAGCCGTCGCCCCAGCAGATCGTGGAGTTCTACGGCGAGGTCGCCGCCGCCACCGCCTGCGAGGTGATGGTCCAGGACGCACCGGGCGTCACCGGTGTGGCGATGTCCCCGGAGCTGATCGCCCGGCTCGCCGACCTGCCGGGGGTCACCTCGGTGAAGGTCGAGGCCCCGCCCACCGCGCCCAAGGTGGCCGCGGTCCGGGAGGCCGTCGCCGACCGGGACTTCGCCGTGCTCGGCGGGCAGAACGCCCAGTTCTGTCTCGACGAGTACGCGGGCGGCGCGGTCGGGACCATGCCGGCCTGCGAGTTCACCGACCTGCTCCGACCGGTCCTCGACGACTGGACGGCCGGGGAGACCGCCCGCGCGCGGGACGGGTTCGCCCGGCTGCTCCCGCTGATCGTCTTCGGGCTCCAGCCGGGCCCGGCCTGGGCGGTGCACAAGGAGGTGCTGGTCGCCAGGGGCATCATCGACGACGCCACGGTCCGCGCACCGGCCCGGCCGCTGGCCCCACGGGCGCGGACCGGTCTGCGCGAGATCCTCGCGGGAGTGGGTGCCCCGCAGGCCGGGTAGCCCCGATTCAGTGCTCGTCGCGGCCGGTCAGCGCGTGCTCCAGCTCGTCGGCCAGGTGCACGACCTGCCGGAACGGGAACTCGAAGCCGTCGAGCGCTGCCGGCCGCAGCGGGATCGAGTGCCGGTACACCAGGACGCCCTCCTCCGCGGCCAGCCCACCGACCGGCGACGGGCCGGCCAGCTCCAGCGCCCGCGCGACATCGACCTCGGCGAGCCGGGCCACCGGGGACTCGATCTGCACCCACACCTGGTCGGGATCGGCGACGGCCGCTGCGGCGTCGGTCACCTCGACTCCGGGGCGCCCGGCGCCCTCCTCGACCCGCTTCACGACGACGAGCTGACTCCGCTCCCCGGTCGTCGGCAGCCGGAAGCGCAGCTCGTCGGCGCTCTGCCGGACGATCTCGTACCGCACCCGCACGTAGGACTGCAGATCGTCCCAGGTCGCCACGTCGTGTCCCCCTCGATGGTTCCGCCCCGACGTCGGCGACCCTAGCGGTTCCCCGCCGCGGTGGTGATCAGCTGGTCGACCGGGGCCCGGTCGTCGGTGAGCACCGGCGCGTCCCCGGCGAACGCGGCGGTGCGGGCCGGATCGAGCACCGCGCCGGGCTCGCCCCACCCGGTGACGGCGGCGTCCAGCGCGACCGGGTCGATCGGCCGGTCCGCGGCGACGAGCACGACGTTGCCGCCCCCGCCGGGTTCGAACTCGTCGGGCCGGGCGACCACCATGGTGGTGCCGAACCGGGTGTCCACGGTCGCGACCGAGGCGCGGACCAGGTCCAGCGGGTGCCGGTCGATCACGTTGAGCAGGTAAAGCCCGCCGGGCCGCAGCACCCGCTGGACGTGGTCGAGGAACTCGGTGGTGGACAGGTGCCAGGGCACCGAGCGGGCGCCGAACGCGTCGCCGATCAGCACGTCGGCCGAGTCGTCGGGCAGCTCGGCCAGGCCGACCCGGGCGTCGCCGGTGTGCACGGTGGTGCCGGGGATGCCGCCCGCCTCCAGCTCGCGGACGGCCAGGTCGATCACGCCGCCGTCCAGCTCCAGCACGGTGGACGTGCCGCCGGGGCGGGTCGCGTCCAGCCAGCGCGGCATGGTGAGCGCCCCGCCACCGACGTGCACGACGTCCAGCGGCCGGCCGGGGGCGAAGGCGGTGTCGATCGCGGCGGCGAACCGCTGGGTGTAGGCGAACTCCAGGTGCGCCGGGTCGCCGAGGCGCACGTAGGAGTGCCGCAGGTCGTCGAGCACCAGGTAGCGGCCGGCCGGATCGGTGGGATCGGCGGTGACCGAGGCGCAGTAGTAGGTGGTGTCGGCGTCGCAGCGGCCCGGGACGGCGACCAGCGCGACGGCCAGCAGCACCGCCGCCGCGCCGCCCTTCGCGACGTCGGCGCACCGCCGCCGGGGCGCGACGACCAGCCCGAGCAGCAGGCAGGCGGCGGCGGTCACCAGCAGGATCGCGCTCACCGGCAGCAGCGCGACCAGCACGAAGCCGGTCAGGAAGCTGCCGGCCAGCGATCCGAGCGTGCCGGCGGCGGACAGCCCGCCGACCACCTCGCCGGAGCGGTCCAGCCCGGTCAACCGGGCCTTGGTCACCGCCGGGGTGACGGCGGCCAGCGCGGTCACCGACACCAGGGTGGACGCCGCGACGAGCAGCACCGCGGCGACCGGGCCGGCGCCGAGCAGCGGGCCGAGCAGCCGGACGACCGGGCGCACCGCGAGCGTCCCGAGGCCGCCGATCACCAGCATCAGCGCGGCGACGGCGACCGGGTCGTGCCGGTCCGCCCAGCGCCCGCCGAGCGCGGCGCCGGCCGCGATCCCGGCCAGCGCCACCCCGATCACCGCGGTCGTCGACTCCAGGGTGAGCCCGACGTAGGGCGCGACCAGCCGGGTCGCGAGGGTCTCGACCACGAGGATCGCCGCCCCCGAGACGACGACGGCGGTCCGGGCGATCGCGAGGCGCACCCCGCCATCATGGAGGTCCGCGCCGCGGCCCCGGGCCGGTGGGGCCCGATCAGCCGGTCAGCCGGTCAGCCGGTCAGCCGGAGCACCAGCTTGCCGGTGTTCTCGCCGCGGAACAGCCGCAGCAGCACGTCCGGGAAGTCGTCCACGGTGCCGTCGACGACGTCCTCCCGGCTGCGGATCCGGCCCTGCGCCAGCCAGCCGGACAGCTCGGCGGCGGCCTCGCCGTAGCGGTCGGCGTAGTCGAACACCACGAAGCCCTCCATCCGGGCCCGGTTGACCAGCAGGCTCATGTAGTTCGACGGCCCGGGCGGCGGCTCGGTCGCGTTGTAGGTGGAGATCGACCCGCAGATGACCACCCGGGCGCCGCGCCGCAGCCGGGTCAGCGCGGCGTCCAGGATCTCGCCGCCGACGTTGTCGAAGTACACGTCGATGCCGTCCGGTGCGGCGCTGCGCAGCGCCTTCCGGACGTCCTCGGTGCGGTAGTCGATCGCGGCGTCGAAGCCGAGCTCGTCGACCAGCCAGGCGCACTTCTCCGGGCCGCCCGCGATGCCGACCACCCGGCAGCCCTTGATCTTCGCGAGCTGCCCGACGACGGAACCGACCGCGCCGGCCGCGCCGGACACGACGACGGTCTCGCCCTCGGCGAGCGCGCCGACGTCGAACAGCCCGAAGTACGCGGTCATCCCGGTCATGCCGAGCAGCGCCAGGTAGCGCTCCGGCGGCACGTCGCCGGTGGGGGCTACCTTCTGCAGCCCGGAGCCGTCGCTCTCGGCGTGGGACTGCACGCCGAAGATCCCGGTGACGACGTCGCCGACGGCGAAGTCCGGGTGCTCGGACGCGACGACCTCGCCGAGCCCGAGCGCCCGCATGACCGCGCCGATCTCGACCGGCGGCACGTAGGACCGGCCGGCGTTCATCCAGCCGCGCATCGCCGGGTCCAGCGAGATGTGGCTGACCCGCACGACCAGCCGGCCCGGCCCGGGGACCGGGACCGGCTCGGTCGTGTGCTCCCAGACCTCCGGGCCCGGCGTGCCGGTCGGCCGGGCCGCGAGCCGGACCTGGTGGTTGACCGTCGTGTTCCCCTCGGAGTTACCCATGAGTACGTTCTACTCCCCGGGCGGCCGGGAGTCAGAGACCCAGGTGCCGCGCGATCAGCATCTTCTGCACCTCGGAGGTGCCCTCGCCGATCTCCAGGATCTTCGCGTCCCGGTAGAACCGCCCGACCGGGTACTCGTTCATGAAGCCGTAGCCGCCGAAGACCTGGGTGGCGGCGCGCGCGTTGTCCATCGCGGCGTTGGACGCGACCAGCTTCGCGATCGCCGCCTCGTGCTTGAACGGCTTGCCCTCCAGCATCAGCCGGGCGGCGTGCTGCCAGGCCAGCCGCGCGGTGTGCGCGCGCACCTCCATGTCGGCGATCGTGAACTGGATCGCCTGGTAGGAGCCGATGGTGTGGCCGAACGCCTCGCGCTCGCCCGCGTAGCGCAGCGACTCGTCGACGCAGCCCTGGGCCAGCCCGACCGACAGCGCGGCGATCGCGATCCGGCCCTCGTCCAGGATGGACAGGAACTGGGCGTAGCCGCGGCCCCGCTCGCCGAGCAGGTTCGCCTCCGGCACCCGGACGTCGTCGAAGAACAGCTCGCGGGTGTCCGAGCAGTTCCAGCCGACCTTGGAGTACTTCTCGCTCACCGTGAACCCGGGCGTGCCGGCCGGGACCAGGATCGCCGAGATCTCCTTGCGGCCGTCCGGCTTCTCCCCGGTCACCGCGGTGACCGTGACGACCGAGGTGATGTCGGTGCCGGAGTTGGTGATGAAGCACTTCGAGCCGTTGATCACCCACTCGCCGCCGTCGAGGCGGGCGGTGGTGCGGGTGGCGCCGGCGTCCGAGCCGCCGCCCGGCTCGGTCAGCCCGAAGGCGCCGAGCGCGCGGCCGGCGGCCAGGTCGGGCAGCCAGCGGGCCTTCTGCTCGTCGGTGCCGAACCGCATGATCGGCATCGCGCCCAGCCCGACGCCGGCCTCGACGGTGATCGCGACCGACGAGTCGACCCGGGCCAGCTCCTCCAGGGCCAGGCAGAGGGCGTAGTAGTCGCCGCCCTGGCCGCCGTACTCCTCGGTGACGGGCAGGCCGAACAGGCCCATCGCGCCCATCTTGGCGACGATGTCGTACGGGAACTCCTCGCGGATGTAGAGGTCCCCGATCACCGGGGCGACCTCGGAGCGGGCGAACTCCTCGACGGCGGCGCGCAGCGCCTCGTACTCCTCCGCGGAGGTCTGCTCGGTGGTGGTCATGCCTGCTCCCCTTCGTTCTCGGGCTCGACCACGCACAGCACCGCGTCCTTGGCGACGGTGGCTCCGGGGCGCGCCCTCAGCTCGCGCACCGTCCCGTCGACCGGGGCGGTGAGCACGTGTTCCATCTTCATGGCCTCGACGACGACCAGCTTCTGACCGGCGGTGACGGTGTCGCCCTCGGCGACCTCGACGACGGTCACGGTGCCGGGCATCGGTGAGACCACCGGCCCGCCCGCGGTGCCGCCCGCGGTGCGCGCGGCCTCCAGCGGCTCCTGCTCGCGCACCCCCCAGGTGCGGCCGTCCCGGGAGATCCAGACGATCCCGCCGGACGCCTGGGCGATCCGGTAGCGGCGGGTGCGACCGTCCTGGCTGTGCTCGACCACCCCCGGCGCGACGGCGACGGTGCGGCAGCGCGCGACCGGCACCTCGGGCAGCGCCAGGTCGAACCCGGCGGCCCGGCCGCGGACCCGGACCTCGACGGCGTCCGGGCCGTCGGTGACCAGCCGGCGCACCGTCCAGGCCGGCTCGCCGACCCGCCAGCCGCCGGGGACGTCGAACGGGTCGACGACGGCGCCGTCCGGTTCCAGCCCGAGCAGCGTGTTCCCGGCGACCGCGCCGAGCACGTCGGCGGGCACGCCGGTGTCGGCGAGCGCGGCGCCGCGGCGGGCGATCAGGCCGGTGTCCAGCCGGCCGGCGCGGACGTCGTCGTCGGCGAGCAGCCGGCGCAGGAAGCCGATGTTGCTGTCCAGGCCGAGCAGCGTGGTGCCGCCCAGCGCGGCGTCGAGCCGGCGCAGCGCCTCGTCCCGGTCGGCGCCGTGCGCGATGACCTTGGCGAGCATCGGGTCGTAGTCCGAGCCGACGATGGTGCCGGTCTCGATCCCGGCGTCGACCCGCACGCCGGGCGGCGGGTCCCACTCCAGCACCGGCCCGCCGGACGGCAGGAAGCTGAGCGCCTCCCCGGACACGGCGGTGGCCTCGGCGTACACCCGGGCCTCGATCGCGTGCCCGGTGAGCACGACGTCGTCCTGGGTGATCGGCAGCGGCTCGCCGGCGGCGACCCGCAGCTGCAGCTCGACCAGGTCCAGGCCGGTGACCTCCTCGGTGACCGGGTGCTCGACCTGCAGCCGGGTGTTCATCTCCAGGAAGAAGAACTCGCCCGGGTTGTCGGAGCTGACGATGAACTCGACGGTGCCGGCGCCGGTGTAGCCGACCGCGCGGGCGGCCTCGCAGGCGGCGCGGCCCATCTCGGCGCGCTGCGCGGGGGTGAGCAGCGCCGACGGCGCCTCTTCGATGATCTTCTGGTGCCGCCGCTGCAGCGAGCACTCGCGCTCCCCGAGGTGCACGACGGTGCCGTGCGTGTCGGCCATCACCTGGATCTCGATGTGCCGCGGCGTGGTGACCAGCCGCTCGACGAGCAGCGTGTCGTCGCCGAAGGAGTTGCGGGCCTCGCGCCGGGCCCCGGCGATGGCGTCGGCGAGCTCCGGTTCGGCGTGCACCTCGCGCATGCCCTTGCCGCCGCCGCCGGCCGACGGCTTGAGCAGCACCGGATAGCCGACCTCGGCGACAGCCGCCGCCAGGTCGCCGTCGTCGCCGCCGGACAGTCCATCGACATCCGAACCGGGCACCACCGGCACGCCGGCCTTGGCGACGGTCTGCTTGGCGCGGATCTTGTCGCCCATCGCGTCGATCGCCGACGACGGCGGGCCGACGAAGGCGATCCCGGCCGCCTCGCAGGCGGCGGCGAACGCGGTGTTCTCGGAGAGGAAGCCGTAGCCGGGATGGATCGCCTGCGCGCCGGTGGCCCGGGCGGCGTCGATCACGGCGTCGATCGACAGGTAGGACTCCGCGGCCGCGGCCGGGCCGATCCGGACGGCCTCGTCGGCGGCCCGGACGTGCGGGGCACCGGCGTCGGCGTCGGAGTACACGGCGACGCTGCGCACGCCGAGCGCGCGCAGCGTGCGGATCACCCGGACCGCGATCTCGCCGCGGTTCGCGACGAGCACGGTGTCGAACATGCGGGACATGTCGGGCCTCACATCCGGAAGACGCCGAAGGCCGGATCGGCCAGCGGCGCGTTGGCGGCGACGGACAGGGACAGCCCGAGCACGGTGCGGGTGTCGGCGGGGTCGATCACGCCGTCGTCCCAGATCCGGGCGGTGGAGTAGTAGGGGTGCCCCTGGGTCTCGTACTGGGCCCGGATCGCGTCCGGGTCGGCGTTGCCGACGGTCGTGAGCACCGTCGCGGCCTGCTCGCCGCCCATCACCGAGATCCGGGCGTTCGGCCACATGAACAGGAAGCGCGGCGAGTACGCGCGGCCGCACATCGCGTAGTTCCCGGCGCCGAACGAGCCGCCGATGACGACGGTCAGCTTGGGCACCCGGGTGGAGGCCACCGCGGTGACCATCTTCGCGCCGTTGCGCGCGATGCCGCCGGCCTCGTAGTCGCGGCCGACCATGAACCCGGAGATGTTCTGCAGGAACACCAGCGGGATGCCGCGCTGGTCGCACAGCTCGACGAAGTGGGCGCCCTTCACCGCGGACTCGGAGAACAGGATCCCGTTGTTCGCGACGATCCCGACCGGGTGGCCGTGGATCCGGGCGAAGCCGGTGACCAGCGTCGTGCCGTACTCGGCCTTGAACTCGTGGAACCGGGAGCCGTCGACGACCCGGGCGATGACCTCGCGCACGTCGTAGGGGGTCCGGGAGTCGGTCGGGACGGCGCCGTAGAGCCCGGCCGGGTCGACGGCGGGCGGCTCGGTGGGCGCGACGTCCCACGGCCGCGGCGCGCGCGGGCCGAGCGTCCCGACGATCGCGCGGACCCGCGCCAGCGCGTCCGCGTCGTCGTCGGCGAGATGGTCGGTGACCCCGGAGATCCGCGAGTGCAGCTCGCCGCCGCCCAGCTCCTCGGCGGTGACGACCTCGCCGGTCGCGGCCTTCACCAGCGGCGGGCCGCCGAGGAAGATCGTGCCCTGGTTCCGGACGATCACCGCCTCGTCGCTCATCGCCGGGACGTAGGCCCCGCCCGCGGTGCACGAGCCGAGCACGGCGGCGATCTGCGGGATGCCCTGGCCGGACATCTGGGCCTGGTTGTAGAAGATCCGCCCGAAGTGCTCGCGGTCCGGGAACACCTGGTCCTGCTCGGGCAGGTAGGCGCCGCCGGAGTCGACCAGGTAGATGCAGGGCAGCCGGTTGTACAGCGCCACCTCCTGGGCTCGGAGGTGCTTCTTGACGGTCATCGGGTAGTAGGTGCCGCCCTTGACCGTGGCGTCGTTGGCGACGATCACGCACTCCCGGCCGGCCACCCGGCCGACGCCGGTGATCATCCCGGCGCCGGGGGCCTGGCCGTCGTACATGCCGTGCGCGGCCATCGGGGACAGCTCGAGGAACGGCGACGACGGGTCGACCAGCGAGTCCACCCGGTCGCGCGGCAGCAGCTTGCCGCGCTCGACGTGCCGGGCCCGCGACCGCTCCGGCCCGCCGAGCCGGGCGGTCGCCAGCGACGCGTTGAGATCGGCCACCAGGTCGCGGTGCGCCGCGGCGTTCGCGGCGTACTGCTCGCCGGCCGGATCGACCGCGCTCCCCAGCCTCGGTGCCAGTTCCGGGACGACCATGCTCACCTCGCGCTCGAAGTTAACGAACACTAACAGGTTAGCGGTCGTTAACACCGGGCGTCCAGTCCCGGGTGCCCGGGCCGGTCTGCTCAGGCCGGTCACAGTCTCGGTCACTACGGTGGGACCCGTGCGCCTGCTACTGGTCGAGGACGAGAAGCCGCTCGCCGAGCTCGTCCGGCGCGGTCTGGCCGCCGAGGGGCACGAGGTGGAGCTCGCGCACGACGGCGACACCGGCCTGCGGTACGCGCTGTCCGGCCGGCACGACGTGATCGTGCTGGACATCATGCTCCCCGGCCTGTCCGGGTACCGGATCCTGCAGCACCTGCGCGACCGCGGCGTGTGGACGCCGGTGCTGATGCTCACCGCGAAGGACGGCGAGTACGACGAGGCCGACGCGTTCGATCTCGGCGCCGACGACTACCTGACCAAGCCGTTCTCGTTCGTCGTGCTGCTGGCCCGGCTGCGCGCGCTGCTGCGCCGCGCCGGGGAGGTCGCGCCGAGCGTGCTGCGGGTCGGTGACCTGTCGCTGGATCCCGGCACCCACCGGGTGCACCGGGGCGACGTCGAGATCTCGCTGACCCCGCGCGAGTTCGGCGTGCTGGAGCACCTGATGGCACACACCGGGCAGGTGGTCACGAAGACCGACATCCTGCGCTCGGTGTGGGACGCGCACTACGACGGCGAGGTCAACGTCGTCGAGGTCTACGTCGGGTACCTGCGCCGCAAGATCGACACCCCGTTCGGGACGCACAGCATCGAGACGCTGCGCGGGGTCGGCTACCGGATGTCCGAGCCGAGCCCGGCGCCGCCGCGCTGAGCCCGCGCCCGGCTGCGGCTCAGCGGGTGCGGTCGCCGGCCCGGCGGGGCGGGTCGCCCGGCTCGGCGGCCGGGCCGCCCCGGTACACCGGGATCGGCCGGGTGGCGTTCTCGTCGTAGGGGCTGGCGACGGTGTCCGGGCGGATCGGGACCTGGGTCGGCACGTGCACCGCGGGGGTGCCGTGGGCGCCGTTCACCGGCGGTGGGCCCGGACGGACCCCGTTCCCCGGGCGGCGCTGCGGGCCCGGGTGCGTCCCGTTCACCGCAGGCTGCGGGCCGGTCCGTGCCCCACCGGCCGCAGGCCACGGCCCGGACGGCCGGGCGGGCTCGTCCCACCACCCGGCCGGGGCCGGGACGCCGCGCGGCGGCGTCGGGGCGGGCCCGGGCCGCGGTCCCGGATCGGTGATCGCCGGATGCGATCCCGCGGGCACCGGCTCGGCACCGGGCCGCCCCGCGCGGGCGGGCTCGGCGGGCTCGGCCGGGCCGGCGGGGCCCTCGGCGGATCCGCCGGGATCGGCAGCGCCCTCGGCACCCTCGGCAGCGCGCTCGGCATCCTCGGCAGGGCCCTCGGCATCCTCGGCAGGGCCCTCGGCACCCTCGGCGGGATCGGCGGCCGCGGCGTCGGCGACGGCCGGGACCGTCACCCGGAACCGGGCGCCGCCCAGCTCCGGCGAGTCCAGCGCGGCGACGGTGCCGCCGTGCGCGGCGACCAGCTCGGACACGATCGACAGCCCGAGCCCGGAGCCGCCGTCACCGCGCGAGCGGGCCTCGTCCAGCCGCACGAACCGCTCGAACACCCGGCTGCGGTCGGCCTCGGGGACCCCGTTGCCGTCGTCGTCGACGTCGATCACCGCGACCCCGTCGGCGGCCCGCACCGACACTGCCACCGTCGACGCCGCGTGCCGCTTGGCGTTGTCCACCAGGTTCCGGACGATCCGCACCAGCTGGCCGCGGTCGCCGACCACCCGCACCGGCTCGGTCGTCACCCGCACCGCGACGGCGGCGTCGGCGGACGGCCGGACCCGCTCGGCCTCGGCGATCTCGTCCAGGTCGACCTCCTCGCGGCGGGGCGCGATGCCGCGCTCGTCGGCGCGGGCCAGGAACAGCAGGCCCTCGACCAGCCCGGTCAGCCGGGCCGTCTCGCCGCGCAGGGTGTCGACGGTGCCCCGGTCCGCGGAGTCCGCCGGCATCCCGGTGCCGAGCAGCTCCAGCCCGGTCGACACGGTGGCCAGCGGGCTGCGCAGCTCGTGGCTGGCGTCCGCGACGAACCGCCGCTGGGTGGTCTGCGAGGACTCGATCCGGCCGAGCATCTGGTTCATCGTGCGGGCCAGGCGGCCGACCTCGTCCCGGGCCACCGGCTCGGGCACCCGCTGGGAGAGGTCCTTGTCGCCCATCCCGGCCACCCGGGTGCGCATCTGCTCGACCGGGCGCAGCGCCCGGCCGGCGAACAGGTAGGTGAAGTAGCCGGTGACCAGCACCAGGATCGGCACACCGCCGAGGACCAGCCAGCCGACGGTCTCCACCGCCTGGTGCACCGGCCCGAGCTCCTGGGCGGCGTAGACGGTGATCGGCCTGCCCTGGGCGCGGGCGCCGATCCCGACGACCATCATCTCCTGGACCTCGACCTGGTCCCCGCCGGCGGTGTCCGGCCCGACCCGGACCTCGATCGGGACGTCGGTCTCGTAGCGCTTCTCGTCCGGCGCCAGCAGCCAGTCGACGATCTTGGGCTGGCCGTCCAGCGGGTCCGAGGAGCCGATGACCTGGACGTCCTCCTGGTCACCGTTGGACCCGACCATCCAGTCGGGGGCGTTGGTCTCGTCGCTGTAGGCGGTGACCACCTGGACGATGTCGGTGCGCTTGCCGGTCGCGTCGATCGCGTTGCGCTTCGCGTCGCCGGTGGCGGAGAAGTTCGCCTCGATCCGGTTCGCGAGCTGATCGGCGTTCGCCTCCAGCGCGCTGCGGGTGTTGCTCTTCAGCGTCTGGTCCAGCAGCAGGACCAGCGACAATCCCGCGACGACGAGCACCACCGCGACCGCCGCCGCGGCGGCCAGCGCGGACGCCGCGCGCACGCCCGTGCGCTCGCGCAGCCGGCCGAGTGTGCCCATCACACCGACGAGGGTATCGGCGACCACCTGTGCGCCGACTGAGACGAGGCGCGCACCACCCGGCCACATGGGTGAACGAACGTTAACCGGAGCGCTACGATCGGACGATGGCCGCCCCGGACACCACCCCGACGCGGCGCGAGCAGATCCTCGCGGAGGCCGCGCGGCTGTTCGCCCGGCACGGCTTCCACGGGGTGAGCATCGCCGACCTGGGCGCGGCCGTCGGCGTCAGCGGACCGGCCCTCTACCGGCACTTCCCCGGCAAGGAGGCGCTGCTCGCCGAGATGCTCATCGGCATCAGCGAGCGGCTGCTCGACGGCGGGCGGGCCCGGGTGCACCACGACGACCCGCGGGACTCGCTGGAGGACCTGGTCGACTTCCACATCGGCTTCACCACCCGCGAGCCGGAGCTGATCGTGGTGCAGGACCGGGACCTGGCGAACCTGCCGGAGGACCCGCGGCGGACCGTGCGCCGGCTGCAGCGCACCTACGTCGAGCTCTGGGTGGACACCCTGCGCCGGGTGCACCCCGGCGTCCCGCCGGCCGACGCGCGCACCGTCGCGCACGGCGTGTTCGGGCTGCTCAACTCCACCCCGTACGCACCGCAGGCGGTCCAGGGCCCGGCCCGCGGGACCGACGCCCGGGTCGCGGTGCTGCGCCGGATGGCACTGGCCTGCCTGGACGCGGCCCCCGGCTGAGCGCCCGCGCGGGCCGGTCCGAATCCGCCATCGGTGCGCGTTTCCGCCCAGTCCGCCACCGCCCGCACCGCGCACCGGGCCGGCCCGGTGACACTGGCCGCGGGCCGGCGTCCGGCCGGTCCGGGAAGGTGGAGCGATGCCCGAGTTCGACGACGGCCGGCCGGCGACGGAGCCGCCGACCGGCGCCACCGTGGAGACCGACGTGCTGGTGGTGGGATCGGGGCCGGCCGGTGCGGCCGCCGCGCTGTTCCTCGCCACCCTCGGCGTCCGCACCATCATGATCACCAAGTACCGCTGGACCGCGAACACCCCGCGGGCGCACATCACCAACCAGCGGACGATGGAGATCTTCCGGGACATGGGCGTCGAGCAGCAGGTGCTCGCCGACGCCACCCCGCACGAGCTGATCGGCGACACCGTGTTCTGCACCTCGCTGGCCGGCGAGGAGATCGGCCGGATCCGGACCTGGGGCACCGGCGCCGACCGGTCGGGCGACTACCGGCGCGCCTCGCCGTGCCTGACCGTCGACATCCCGCAGACCTACCTGGAGCCGGTCCTGGTGCGCAACGCCACCGAGCGCGGCGCCCAGACCCGGTTCTCCACCGAGTACCTCTCGCACGTCCAGGACGCCGACGGCGTCGACGTCGAGGTGCTCGACCGGCTGACCGGGCACCGCTACCGGATCCGCGCCCGCTACCTGATCGGCGCCGACGGCGCCCGCTCCCGGGTCGCCGCCGACATCGGCCTGCCGTTCGAGGGCGCGATGGACATCGCCGGATCGATGAACATCACCTTCCGGGCCGACATCGCCGAGCTGTGCGCGCACCGGCCGTCGGTCCTGTACTGGGTGATCCAGCCGGGCTCGGACGTCGGCGGCATCGGCGCCGGGCTGGTGCGGATGATCCGGCCCTGGGACGAGTGGCTGGTCGTGTGGGGCTACGACATCGCGGGCGAGCCGCCGCAGGTCGACGACGCCACCGCCGCCGGGATCGTCCGCAACCTGCTGGGCCTGCCCGAGCTCGACGTCGAGATCACCGGCAGCTCGCTGTGGGGCAACAACGAGATGTACGCGACCCGGCTGCACACCGGCCGGGTGTTCTGCGTCGGCGACGCCGTGCACCGGCACCCGCCGAGCAACGGCCTCGGCTCCAACACCTCCGTCCAGGACTCCTACAACCTCGCCTGGAAGATCGCCGCCGTGCTGCGCGGCCAGGCCGGCCCCGGGCTGCTGGACACCTACTCCGCCGAGCGGGCGCCGGTCGCGGAACGGATCGTCACCCGGGCCAACCGCTCCAGCCGCGAGTTCGCCGACCTGTTCGTCGCGCTCGGCGTCACCGAGGCCCGCAGCGAGCAGGAGATGATCGAGCGGATCGAGGAGCGCAGGCGCAACACCCCGGCGGGCGCGGCCACCCGGGCCGCCCTGGTGCGGGCGATGGAGCTGAAGAACTACGAGTTCAACGCGCACGGCGTCGAGCTCGGCCAGTTCTACCGCTCGGCGGCGATCGTGCCGGACGGCTCGGAGCCGGAGGAACCCGACGGCGACCCGGACCTGTACCACCGGCCGTCCACCGTGCCCGGATCGCACCTGCCGCACGCCTGGGTGGGCGACAGCACGCGCACCCGGGCGATGCTCGACATCGCGCCCTACGACCGGTTCACCCTGGTCACCGGCATCGCGGGCGAGGCGTGGGAGGCCGTCGCGGCCGGTCTCGCCGAGGAGCTGGCGATCCCGCTGGACACCGTCGTGATCGGCCCCGGCCGGGCGGTCACCGATCTCTACTTCGACTGGGCCCGGCTGCGCGGGACCGGGGAGAGCGGCGCGCTGCTGGTCCGCCCGGACAAGCACGTCGCCTGGCGGGTCGCCGAGCTGCCCGACGATCCCGGGGCCGCGCTGCGGTCCGCGCTGACCGCCGTCCTGGACCGGCGGGACCGGTCGTGACCGGCGCCTTCGCGCACCGCACCCGGGCGCAGTCGGTGCGCTTCGCACCGGGCGACGCGGCCGCCGCGCTGGCCGAGGAGGTCGCCGCGACCGGCGCGCAGCGGGTGCTGGTGATCGCCGGGGCCACCGAGCGCGCGCTCGCCGGGCGGCTCACCGCGGGCCTGCCGGTGGCCGGGCTGCACGACGAGGTCGTCATGCACGTCCCGGTCGACGTCGCCGACCGGGCCAGGGCGGTCGCCGCGCGGCTGCGGGCGGACCTGCTGGTGAGCGTCGGCGGCGGGTCCACCACCGGGCTGGCGAAGGCGGTCGCGCTGACCGGCGGGATGCCGATCGTCGCCGTGCCGACCACCTACGCCGGTTCCGAGGCGACCGACGTCTGGGGGCTCACCGAGGGCGCGGTCAAGACGACCGGCGTCGATCCGCGGGTGCTCCCGGTCGCGGTCGTCTACGACGCCGAGCTGACCCGCACGCTGCCCACCGCGGCCGCCGTCGCCTCCGGCCTCAACGCGCTCGCGCACTGCGTGGACTCGATGTGGGCCCCGCACTGCGACCCGATCGACCGGGTGCTCGCCGCCGAGGGCGCCCGCGCGCTCGCCGGTGGGCTGCCCGCCGTCGCCGGTGCGCCGCAGGACCGGGCCGGGCACGAGCAGGTGCTCTACGGCGCGTACCTGGCCGCGGTCGCCTTCGCCTCCGCCGGGTCCGGGCTGCACCACAAGATCTGCCACGTGCTCGGCGGCCGCTACGACCTCCCGCACGCCCCCACGCACGCGGTCGTGCTCCCGCACGTGCTGGCACTCAACGCGCCCGCCGCCCCGGACGCCGGGCGGCGGCTGGCCGGCGCGCTCGGCCACGGCTCGGCGCTCGCCGGGCTGCTCGAACTGACCGCCCGGCTGGGCGCCCCGCGCTCGCTGGGCGAGCTCGGGTTCCGGGCCGCGGACGTGCCCGACGCCGCCCGGGCGATCCTGCCCGCCGTCCCGCCGGACAATCCGGCGACCGTCACCGTCGCCGTGCTCGAGCGGCTGCTCGCCGCGGCGCAGGAAGGAGCGCAACCACGATGAGGATCGACCCGGCCCGGCCCGGCGTGGTGGGCGACCGGCAGCGGGCGATCGAGCAGGAGCTCGTCGACCGGGTCGTCGCCTCCTTCGCCGACGCCCCCGACGACCGGCTCCGCGAGGTGCTGACCGCGCTGACCCGGCACCTGCACGCGTTCCTGCGCGAGGTGCGGCCCTCGGAACCGGAGTGGCAGGCCGCGATCGGCTTCCTGACCGCGGCCGGGCACATCACCACCGACCGGCGCCAGGAGTTCATCCTGCTCTCCGACGTGCTCGGCGCGTCGATGCAGACGATCGCGATCAACAACGAGGCGGTCGGCGACGCGACCGAGGCGACCGTGTTCGGGCCGTTCTTCGTCGAGGACGCGCCCCGGATCGAGCTCGGCGGTGACATCGCGGGCGGCGCCCCGGGCCGTCCCTGCTGGGTGGAGGGCACGGTCACCGACACCGCCGGGAACCCGGTCGCGGGCGCCCGGATCGAGGTCTGGGAGGCCGACGAGGACGGCTTCTACGACGTCCAGTACGACGACGGCCGGACCGCCGGGCGCGCCCACCTGTTCACCGGCGACGACGGCGGCTACCGGTTCTGGGGGATCACCCCGGTGCCGTACCCGATCCCGCACGACGGTCCGGTCGGCGCGCTGCTCGACGCGAGTGGCCGCTCGCCGATGCGCGCGGCGCACCTGCACTTCATGGTCACCGCGCCCGGGCTGCGCACCCTGGTGACGCACATCTTCGTGCGCGGCGACGAGCTGCTGGACTCGGACGCGGTGTTCGGGGTGAAGGAGTCGCTGGTGCAGGACTTCGTCGAGCAGCGGCCGGGCACGCCGGCCCCGGACGGGCGGGATCTCGGCGACCGCAGCTGGACCAGGGTGCGGTTCGACATCGTGCTGGCGCCCGCCCCGGGGGACGGCTGACCGCCGGGCCCGCGGCGCGCCCGGCTCAGCCGGAGCGGACGGTGCGCGCGGCGGCGGCCCGGCGGCGCACCTGGGAGGGGCGCTCGCCGAACCGGGCGGTGAACTCGCGCGCGAAGTGCGCGGTGCCGCGGAACCCGCACCGGCCGGCGATCTCGGCGACCGTCAGGGCGGTGCCCGCGGGGCCGCGCAGCAGCCGGTGCGCCGCCTCCAGCCGGTGGTCGAGCACGAACCGCGGGAAGCTCGTCCCGGCCGCGGCGAACACCCGGGACAGGTGCCGCACGCTGATCCCGGCCGCGGCGGCGACCTGCGGCGCGGACAGGCCCGGATCGGCCAGGTGCCGCTCGACGTAGGACTGCGCGACGGCCCGGTGGGTGGCCGCGGCCGCGCCGCGGCCGGTGGGCCCGAGCGCCGCGACCAGATCGAGCACGGTGGCCTCGTCGACCGGCCGCGGATCGTCGGTGCGCACCGCGGCGCCGATCCGCCGGGCCAGCACCTCGGCGACCGGATCGGCGCCCGGGGCGAAGTCGCGCAGGACCGGCTCGCGCGGCGCGTCGATCCCGCTGGTCTCCCGGAACAGCCCGCGCGGGATCCGGACGACGAGCTCCTCCAGGCCGCGCGAGAAGCCGCGCAGGAACGGCCGGTCGGCGTCGCACATCAGCAGCTGGCCCGGTCGGACCGTCCGGACGCCGTCGTCGTGGTAGAAGAACGCCTCGCCGGCCAGGCTGAAGAACAGCCCGACCGAGTCGGTCGGCCTGCGCCGGATCAGCTCCTGGTCACGCTCGACGACGTGCGCCGAGCCGCGCACCCTGGCCAGGTGCAGCCTGCCCAGCCGGCCGTTGATCTCGGAGGCGTCCAGCGCCCGGCCGGTGATGGTGCGGCAGCGCAGGCCGATGAGCGCGTCGGCGTTGTGGTCCTCCCACAGGGCCAGGCGGCGGTGCTCCGGCAGGCCGGCCGTGGAGAACTCGGCCGGCGCCCAAGGTGTGACCTCGGACATGCCGGGAGTGTAGCCGGGAGGCGGCCGTCCGTGACGATCACGAGCGTCCCGCGGCGACCGGCTCGCGGTGCGGTGCCGCCGCCGGGGGTGCACCGTCCCGCCGGTCCGCCCGGCGGGTGCCGATCAGCAGCCGCAGCCCGTTCAGGCAGACCAGCAGGGTGGACAGCTCGTGCCCGGCGACGCCGACCACCAGCGGCAGCGTGCCGATCAGGTCCCAGGCCACCAGGACGACGATCACCGACGCGGCGAACGCCAGGTTCGCCCGGGCGATCCGGCGGGCCCGCCGGGCGAGCTCGACCAGGGGGGCGAGCGATCCGAGCGGGTCCCGGGTGAGGACGCCGTCGGCCGCCTCCAGCGAGAGCGCCCCGGCACCCAGCGCCTCGTCCCCGGAACCGGAACCGGAGCGGGCCGGGCCGCCGACGACCAGCCCGACGTCGGCGCCGGCCAGCAGCGGGGCGTCGTTGATCCCGTCGCCGACCGCCAGCACCCGGCGGCCGGCCGCCTGCCGCTCCCGCAGCACGGCCACCTTGTCCGCCGGGAGCAGCCCGGCCCGCAGCCGGGTCAGGCCGAGCCGCCCGGCGAGCACCCGGGCCGGGGCGGGCGCGTCGCCGGTCAGCACCTCGGGCTCGCCGACGGTCCGGCGCAGCGCGTCCAGTGCCTCCCCGGCGCCGGGTCGCGGCTCGTCGGACAGTCCGAGCACGCCGGCCGGTTCGCCGTCGGCGAGCACGACGACCGCGGTCCGGCCGTCCCGCTGCAGCTCGCCGACCAGGTCGTCGAGCACCGGATGCGGCCGGCCCGCGAGCTCGGGCCGCCCGACGGCGACCTCGGTCCCGCCGACCGTGGCGCGCACGCCCTCGCCGGGGACGGCGGCGAAATCCGACGCCTCGGGCAGGTCGAGGCCGCGGTCCAGGGCGTGCCGGCGCACGGCGCGGCCGAGCACGTGCTCGCTGCCCGCCTCGGCGGCCGCGGCCAGCGCCAGCACCCCGTCCGCGGTGCGCCCGCCGAGCGGGGTCACCCCCACCACCCGCGGGCGGCCGGAGGTGAGGGTGCCGGTCTTGTCCAGCACCACCGCGTCCACCTCGGCGAGCGCCTCCAGCACCGTGACGTCCTTGACCAGCGTCCCGCGGCGACCGGCGACCGCGATCGCGGCGAGCAGCGGCGGCATCGTGGCGAGCACGATCGCGCACGGCGAGGCGACGATCATGAACACGATCGCCCGCAGCAGCGTCTCGGAGAACCCGGCGCCGAGCAGCAGCGGCACCGTCAGCAGCAGCACCGTCGCCGCGACGACGAGCACCGAGTAGCGCTGCTCCACCCGCTCGATGAACAGTTGCCGGTCGGCCTTGGTCTCGGCCGCCCGCTCGACCTGTGCGGCGACCCCGGCGACGACGGTGTCCGCGGCGTCGCGCAGCACCCGGACCCGCAGCACGCCGGTCCCGTTGACGGTCCCGGCGAGCACGTCGTCGCCGGGGGTGGTGCGGACCGGCACCGGCTCACCGGTCAGGCCGGCGGCGTCCACCTCGGACACGCCGTCGAGCACCCGGCCGTCGCCCGGGATCCGCTCGCCGGGCCGGACGACGACGGTCGCCCCGGCGACCAGCTCGGCCGCCGGGACCTGCCGTTCGGTGCCGTCCCGATCGACCAGGGTGGCCGTCTCCGGCGCGAGATCGAGCAGCGCCGCGATCCCGGCCCGGGTGCGGGCGGTCATCACCGACTCCAGGGCGCCGGAGGTCGCGAAGATGACGATCAGCAGGCCGCCGTCGAACCAGTGCCCGATCGACGCCGCCGCGACCGCCGCGACGACCATCAGCAGGTCCACGTCGAGCCGCCGCTCCGCCAGCGCCCGGATGCCCTCGACCGCGGGCCCCCAGCCGCCGAGCGTGTAACAGGCGAGGTAGGCCGCGGTCACCAGCTGACCGGGGGCGCCGCCGAGATCGAGCCCGACGGCGAGCAGGAAGGCGACGAGTGCGGCCCCGGCCCAGCGGACCTCCGGGAGCGTGAGCGCGGTTCGCATGACTGGCACCATACCTGCGCATTCACGAAGATACGCAGGCAGCTGAAAAAGTAGCTGCATCGCCGGACCATCCGCGCAGTTCCGCAGGTATCCTCGGCCCCGTGCACGAGTCGATCCCGGGCTTCGCGATGCTGGCCGACGGCGAGGTCCGCCGGGCGGCGGACTCGTTGCGGATGCTCGCCGACCCGACCCGGATCAAGATCCTCTGGGCGCTGCTGCAGGGCGAGTCGTCGGTCGCCTGCCTGGCCGACCTGGTCGGCGCCGCGCCGACGGCGGTGAGCCAGCACCTGGCCAAGCTGCGATTGGCCGGACTGGTGGAGAACCGGCGCGAGGGGACCTACGTCTACTACACGGTCGAGGACCCGACCGTGCGCGCGGTGCTGGAACATGTCCTGCACCACCAACCCGCCGGGAGCTGAGCCCGGGCGGGAATGCCACGGCGCGCAGCCGGGTAGTACTCCCACGTAATCAGTTGTGCGCAATCGATCAACGGAGGAGTCACCATGCCCCAGCTCAGCATCGGTACCGAGAACGGCAGCCCGGTCGAGCTGCACTACACCGACCAGGGCTCCGGCGCCCCGGTCGTCCTGATCCACGGCTGGCCGCTGTCCGGCCGGTCCTGGGAGAAGCAGGTCCCGGCGCTGGTCGAGGCGGGCCATCGGGTCGTCACCTACGACCGGCGCGGGTTCGGCGAGTCCTCCCAGCCGTGGGACGGCTACGACTACGACACCTTCGCCGACGACCTGCACGCGCTGCTGGTGCACCTCGACCTGCGCGACGCCACGCTCGTCGGATTCTCGATGGGTGGCGGCGAGGTCGTCCGCTACGTCTCCCGGCACGGCACCGACCGGGTCGCGAAGGCCGTGCTGGCCGGCGCCGTACCGCCCTACCTGTACAAGTCGGACGACAACCCGGACGGCGGGCTCGACGACGCCACCATCGAGCAGTTCCAGGCCGGCGTGACCGGCGACCGGATCGCCTTCCTGGACGGGTTCACCACGAACTTCTTCAGCGCAGGCGGCGAGCTGCTGGTCAGCGAGCCGAACCGGCTCTACCACCGGTCCATCGCCGAGTTCGCCTCGCCGAAGGGCACCCTGGACTGCATCACCGCGTTCGGCCGCACCGACCTCCGCGGCGACGTGGCCGCGGTGTCCGAGGCCGGCATCCCGACCCTGGTCATCCACGGCGACTCGGACGCGATCGTCCCGTTCGAGGTGTCCGGCAAGCGGGCCCACGAGTCGATCGAGGGCTCCCAGCTGGTGCTGGTCGAGGGCGGCCCGCACGGGTTCAACGCCACGCACGCCGACGAGTTCAACGCCGCGCTGCTGAAGTTCCTGGCCTGATCCGCGCACCGTGGGGGCGGGGCCACCGGGGCCACCGGTGGCACCGCCCCCACGGGCCGGCGCTCAGCCCAGCGCGGCCACCGCGCGCCGCGCCGCGGCCGGATCGGCCGCCGCGCACGCCGCGCGGGCCCGGTCCGCGCACTGGGCCGCGGTCAGCCCGCCCAGCCGGGCACCCACCGCGGCGAGCGCGGCGGGCCCGGCCGACAGGCTCGCCACCCCCAGGCCGACCAGCACCGGGGCCAGCTCCGGATCGGCCGCGGCCTCGCCGCAGACGCCGACCGGGGTGCCGGTGCGCGCCGACGCCTCGCCGAGCTGCCCGAGCAGGCGCAGCAGGGCGGGCTGCCAGGGATCGTTCAGCGCGGCGACCGGGCCGGACTGGCGGTCCGCCGCGAACAGGTACTGGGCCAGGTCGTTGGTGCCCACCGACACGAAGTCGACCTCGGCCATGATCTCGTCGGCGGTCAGCACCGCCGCCGGGACCTCGATCATCACCCCGGCCGAGCCGATGCCGTGCTCCCGGCAGCGCTGCACGAACCAGCGCGCCTCCTCCGCGGTGGCGACCATCGGCGCCATCACCTTCAGCTCGGCGCCGGTCTCCGCGGCCGCCGCGGCCAGCGCCGTCAGCTGGCGGTCGAGCACCCCCGCACCGACGCCCGGCACCCGGGCGATCCGCAGCCCGCGCACCCCCAGCGCCGGGTTCGGCTCGCCGGCCAGGGACAGGAACGGCAGCGGCTTGTCCGCGCCGGCGTCCAGCGTCCTGGCGGTGACCGGCCTCCCGGCGAACGCGGCCAGCACCGCGGTGTAGACCTCGCGCTGCCGCGCCGCCGACGGCTCCTCGGTCGCGGAGAGGAACGCCAGCTCGGTCCGGAACAGGCCGACGCCCTCGGCGCCGGCCGCCGCCGCGGCGGCCGCGCCCGGCCCGTCCCCGACGTTGGCCAGCAGCGGCACCGCCCGTCCGTCGGCGGTGCGCCCGGTGCCGTCCCAGCCGGCGACGACCGGCGCCGCCGCCGCGAACGCCGCCGCCTCGTCGAGCGTGCCGACCTCGCGGACCTCGCCGGTGCCGCCGTCCACGGTGATCGCGGCGCCGTCGGCCAGCCCCGGCGCGCCCGCGCACCCGACCACGGCCGGGATGCCCAGCGCCCTGGCCAGGATCGCGGTGTGGCTGGTCGGGCCGCCCTGCTCGGTGACCAGGGCGAGCGCGACGCCCGGCCGCAGGCCCGCGGTGTCGGCCGGGGCGAGGTCGGTGGCGACCAGCACGGCGGGTGCGTCCAGGTCGGCGACGCCCGGCGCGGGGAGCCCGAGCAGCTCGGCGACGATCCGGTCCCGCACGTCGCGGATGTCGGTGGCGCGCTCGGCCAGGTACCCGCCCATCGAGGCGAGCATCTCGGCGAACCCGTTCGCCGCCTCCCACACCGCGCGCGCGGCCGGCCGGCCGCCGCCGGTGACCAGCTCCTGCGCGTTCTCCAGCAGGGCCGGATCGCCGACCATCGTCACGGTCGCCTCCAGCACCTCCCGCGCATCGCCGGAGACAGTCGCGGCGCGCGCGGTCAGCCGCTGCGACACCACCTCGACGGCGGGCCCGATCCGGGCCGCCTCGGCGGCCGGGTCCGCGGGCGCGGGCCCGGCGGCCGGCTCGCCCGGCGGCTCGGCGACGCGCACGACGCGACCGCCGGCGCGCCCCGGGCTCGCGGGGATTCCGTTCAGCGTGCTCAGTACCGGCATGGAGGGCTCCCGTGGGTGACGTCGACGTGACCCGTTGACAAACACAGTAAAACCCACATACTCAGACACAAGCAAGCATCGAATCGGGAGCGAACAAAGATGTACGCAGCGGAGCGTCAGCAGTGGCTGCTCGACCGGACCCGGGACCGGGGCCGGATCGACGTGGCCGCCACCGCCGAGGAGCTCGATGTCACCCCCGAGACGATCCGCCGCGACCTGGGCGCCCTCGAGCGCCAGGGGCTGGTCCGCCGGGTGCACGGCGGCGCGATCCCGGCCGACCTGCTGAGCTTCGAGCCCGGGGTCACCCAGCGCGACACCCAGGCCGGCGCCGAGAAGGAACGGATCGCCAAGGCCGCGCTCGCCGAGCTGGGCGCCGCCGCCACCGTGCTGCTCGACGCGGGCACCACCACCGCCCGGCTGGCCGGCATGCTCCCGCGCGACCGGGACGTCACCGTCGTCACCAACTCGCTGCCGATCGCGTCCACCCTGGCCGGTCGGCCGAACGTGACGCTGCGGCTGCTCGGCGGCCGGGTCCGCGGCACCACGCTGGCCACCGTCGACGACTGGGCCACCGGCGCGCTCGCCGGGCTCACCGTCGACGTCGCCTTCCTCGGCACCAACGGCTTCTCCACCGGGCGCGGCCTCACCACCCCGGATCCGGACGAGGGCGCCACCAAGCGGGCGATGATCCGCGCCGCCCGCCGCAGCGTCGTCCTGGCCGACGCGAGCAAGTTCGGCGCCGACCAGTTCGTGCGGTTCGGCACCCTCGCCGAGATCGACACGCTGATCACCGACACCGGTCTCGACCCGGCCGACGCCGCCGCCGTCGAGGCCGCCGGACCGAAGGTCGTGCGCGCGTGAGACCCCTGACCCCGCTGTTCGTCACCGTCACCCCGAACCCGAGCCTGGACCGCACCGTCGAGCTGGGACACCTGCACCGGGGCGGGGTGCACCGGGCCACCGCGGTCCGGGTCGATCCGGGCGGCAAGGGCGTGAACGTCGCCAGGGCGCTGGCCGCCGCCGGGCACCGCGCCGTCGCGCTGCTGCCGACCGGGATGGCCCCCGGCGAGCGGCTGGCCGCGCTGCTGGAACCGACCGACGTCACCACGGTGACCGTGCCGATCGCCGGGGCCACCCGGGTGAACATCACCCTGGCCGAGCCGGACGGCGTCACCACCAAGATCAACGAGCCGGGTCCGGTGCTGAGCCCGGACGAGGCCGAGGCGCTGGCCGCGCGGGCCCGGGCCCTGTGCGCCGAGGCCGGCTGGCTGGTCGGCTGCGGCTCGCTGCCCGGCGGCGTCGCCGACGACTTCCTGGCCCGGCTGGTCCGGCGCTGCCGCCGGCCCGGCCTGCGGATCGCGATCGACACCTCCGGCGCCCCGCTGCAGCACGCGGTGGCCGCCGCACCCGATCTCGTGAAACCCAACCACGCCGAGCTGGCCGAGCTCGTCGGGCGCCCGCTGGGCAGCCTCGGCGACGTGCTCGTGGCCGCCCGCGAGCTGCGCGCCCGCGGGATCGGCGCGGTCCTGGTCAGCCTGGGCGCCGGTGGCGCCCTGCTGGTCGACCGGTCCGGCGAGTACCACGCCCGGACCCCTCCGATCACCGTGCGCAGCACGGTCGGCGCCGGCGACTCCACCCTGGCCGGGTTCCTGGCCGCGGGCGGGGAGGGACCGGACGCCCTGCGGCACGCCGTCGCGCACGGCGCGGCCGCCTGCCGGCTGCCCGGCTCCGCCGCGCCCGGCCCGTCCGACATCCGCATCGACGACGTCGAACTGGCACCCACGCCGGACGTCACCCTCGCCCTCACCGGAGATGCCGCATGAGCACACTGATCACCGCCGATCTGGTCGACCTCGACGTGCCGTCCACCGACCGCACGACCACCGTCGCCGCGCTGGCACAGCGGCTGCGGGACGCCGGCCGGGTGACCGACCTGGACACCTTCCTCGCCGACATCGAGGCCCGCGAGGCGCAGATGCCGACCGGCCTGGAGGGCGGGATCGGCATCCCGCACTGCCGGTCGGCCGCCGTCACCGAGCCCAGCCTGGCTTTCGGCCGCAGCGCGGGCGGCGTCGACTTCGGCGCCGAGGACGGCCCGGCCACCCTGATCTTCATGATCGCCGCCCCGGAGGGCGGGAGCACCGACCACATGACCGTGCTGGCGGCGCTCGCCCGCCGGCTGGTCCGCGCGTCCTTCAAGAACGAACTGCTCGGCGCCACCGACCCGGCGGCCGTCGCGTCCTTCATCCAGCAGGAGGTGGGAGCATGAGGCTCCTCGCCGTCACCGCGTGCCCGACCGGCATCGCGCACACCTACATGGCCGCCGAGGCCCTCGAGGTCGCCGCCGAGGAGGCCGGCCACGAGATGGTCGTGGAGACCCAGGGCTCCGCGGGCTCCACCCCGTTCACCGCGGAGCAGATCGCCGGGGCCGACGCGATCATCCTGGCCGCCGACGTCGAGGTCCGCGACAAGGACCGCTTCGCGCACCTGCCGACCGTCACCAGCCCGGTGAAGAAGGCCATCGGCGGCGCCCCGGCGCTGATCGAGCAGGCGGTGGCCGCGGCCGCCGCGCGGCCCGCGGGCGGATCCGCCCCGGTCACGGCGGCCGGGGCGGAGATGGACGTCAAGCAGTTCGGCACCGGTTTCGGCGCCCGGCTGCGCGGCTGGCTGATGACCGGCGTCTCCTACGTCATCCCGTTCGTCGCCGCGGGCGGGCTGCTGATCGCGCTGGGCTTCGCGCTCGGCGGGTACCAGATCACCGAGGCCCCGGACATCGTCTCGATCGGCGACGACAACGTCTCCACGCTGAGCTTCGATCCGGGCTCGCTCACCTCGTGGGCCGCGCTGTCGTTCCAGATCGGCGCGCTCGCGTTCGGCTTCCTGGTCCCGGTGCTCGCCGGGTTCATCGCCTACGCGATGGCCGACCGGCCCGCGCTGGTGCCCGGCTTCGTCGGCGGCATGATCGCCGTGCAGACCGGGGCCGGCTTCCTCGGCGGCCTGGTCGCCGGCCTGCTCGCCGGTGCGGTGATCATGGGCCTGAAGCGCTGGCAGCCGCCGCGCGCGCTGGCCGGGATCATGCCGGTGCTGGTGCTCCCGCTGATCGGCACGGCCGTCGTCGGCACGGTGATGTTCCTGGTCGTCGGCCAGCCGCTGGCTGCGGCCACCACCGGCCTGACCAACTGGCTCAACGGCCTGTCCGGCACCAATGCGCTGCTGCTCGGCGCGCTGCTCGGCCTGATGATGGCCTTCGACATGGGCGGGCCGGTCAACAAGGCCGCCTACGCCTTCGCCGTCGCCGGCCTGTCCACCGGCTCGGACACGGCGCTGATGATCATGGCCGCGGTGATGGCCGCCGGGATGGTCCCGCCGCTCGCGCTGGCGCTCGCCACGGTCGTCCGCAAGGGCCTGTTCAGCAAGGCCGAGCAGGAGAACGGCCGGGCCGCGTGGCTGCTCGGCGCCTCCTTCATCACCGAGGGCGCGATCCCGTTCGCCGCGGCCGATCCGCTGCGGGTGATCCCGTCGATCATGGTGGGCTCCGCGGTCGCCGGGTCGCTGTCGATGGCCTTCGGCTCGACGCTGCGGGCCCCGCACGGCGGCGTGTTCGTGGTGCCGCTGATCGGCAACCCGTTCGCCTACCTGCTGGCGATCGTCGCGGGCACCCTGGTCTCCGCCGCACTGGTGATCGGCCTGAAGTCCGCCCGCCGCACCCCGTCCGCCGGGACCGCCGCCACCGCGACCGCGTCGCCCGCGGCCGCACCGGTCGCCGGCTGAACCGTCACGACCACGAGAGAGGCAACCGACATGGCCGAGCGCCGCGTGAAGGTCGGATCGTCCGTGGGGCTGCACGCCCGCCCCGCCAACCTGTTCTGCTCCGCCGCGAAGCAGCAGCCCGCGAAGGTCACCATCGGCACCGCCGACGGCGAGCGCGGCCCGGTGGACGCCGCGTCCATCCTGTCCGTGATGGGCCTGGGCGTGCGGTCCGGTGAGGAGGTCGTGCTCACCTCCTCCGACGACGCCGACGGCGAGACCGCCGTCGCCGCGCTGGCCGAGCTGCTGGCCCGGGACCTGGACGCCACCCCGGCCTGAGACCGGCCGGAGTGTTTCCCGGCGGTTAAGACCCGGGTGTCGGGATGGCAGGCCCGTCCGGGGCGGGGGGACGATGCCGGTGATCCTCCGGCACCCGCCGGCCCCGGCCGCCACTCGGCCAGCACCCGCGGCACCCCGCGGAGAACGGAGCACCCCGTGACCCGGACCGTGCCCGACACCGACGACGACACCGTGGGCACCGGGCCCGCACCCGACTCGCTGGCCGCCCACTCCGGCGTGGTCAGCGAGTCGGAGCACCGCGCGTTGCGGGCCGACATCCGGCGGCTGTCCACGATGCTCGGCCGGACCCTGTCCGACGAGGCGGGCCCCGAGGTCCTGGAGCTCGTCGAGAAGGTGCGGCACGGCGCCCGCGGCGCCACCGGCCCGGACACCGTCGCCGCCCTGCTCGACGGCATCGACACCGGCACCGCGGTGCTGCTCGCCCGGGCGTTCTCCCAGTACTTCCAGCTCGCCAACGTGGCCGAGCAGCTGCACCGCTCGCGCGAGCTGCGCGAGCTGCGCCCGCCGGACCAGCGGCCGCTGCGCACCGTGCTGCGCAGGCTCGCCGCCGAGGCCGACCCGGACGAGGTCGCCGACGTGCTGGCCCGCGCCGAGCTGCGCCCGGTGTTCACCGCGCACCCCACCGAGTCCACCCGGCAGTCGGTGCTCGGGATCCTGCGGCGGGTGGTGGACGCGCTGGACCGCGGCGCCGGCGACCACGAGCTCGCCGCGCTGGTCGACCTGCTGTGGCAGACCGACGACATCCGGCCCGGCAAGCCGATGGTGATCGACGAGGCGCGCAACATCGCCTGGTTCGCCGCCCGGCTCGGCGAGCGCACCGTGCCCGACCTGCTCGACGAGTTCTCGCACGAGGCCGCCGACGCCGGCCTGGAGATCCCCGCCGACGCCCGCCCGCTGGTGCTGGGCTCCTGGGTCGGCGGCGACCGGGACGGCAACCCGAACGTCACCCCGGCCGTCACCCGGGAGGTGCTGGAGCTCAACGCCGACCGGGCCCTGCGCATCCACGCCGAGCAGGTCGAGCAGCTCATCCAGGAGCTGTCGGTGTCCACCCGGGTGATGGGGGTCGCCGAGGAGCTGCGCGGCTCGCTGGCCCGCGACCGGCGCGCCCTGCCCGCCGTGCACGACCGGTTCATCCGGCTCAACGCGCACGAGCCGTACCGGCTCAAGCTCTCCTACGTCGCGGCCCGGCTGGAGAACACCCGCCGCCGGATCGCCACCCGGGCCGAGCACCGGCCGGGCATCGACTACCTCGGCTCGGCCGGCTACCTGGAGGACCTGCTCGTCGTCGACCGGTCGCTGCGCGGCCACCACGGCGCCCGGATCGCCGACGGCACCCTGGCCAGGGCGATCCGCTCGGCCCGGGCACTCGGCCTGCACCTGGTGGAGCTCGACGTCCGCGAGCACGCGCAGCGCCACCACGACGCGCTCGGCGCGATCTTCGACGAGCTCGGCGAGCTGGCGAAGCCCTACGCCGAGCTGACCCGCGACGAGCGCCGCGAGCTGCTCTCCCGCGAGCTGCGCAGCAAGCGCCCGCTGTTCCGCAGGCACTACGGCGTCCCGGAGGCCGCCGCCGGGGTGCTCGACCTGTTCGACACGGTGCACGCCCTGCAGCACGAGTTCGGCGACGACGTGGTGCGCACCTACATCGTGTCGATGGCCCAGGACGTCGACGACCTGCTCGCCGTCGCCGTCCTCGCCCGCGAGGCCTACATGGTCGAGGTCGGCGACGATCCGCGGTCGTCGCTGGACCTGGTGCCGCTGTTCGAGACCGTCGAGGAGCTGTCGAAGGCCGGCGAGCTGCTGGAGGGGCTGCTCGCCGATCCCGGCTACCGCCAGCAGGTCCGCAACCGCGGTGACCTGCAGGAGATCATGCTGGGCTACTCCGACTCCAACAAGGGAGCCGGGATCACCGCGTCCCAGTGGCAGATCCACCGGGCCCAGCGCCAGCTGCGCGACGTCGCCGCCGAGCACGGCGTGCGGCTGCGGCTGTTCCACGGCCGCGGCGGTTCGGTCGGCCGCGGCGGCGGCCCGGCCGGGGAGGCGATCGCCTCGGCGCCGTTCGGGTCGGTGGACGCCACGATGAAGCTCACCGAGCAGGGCGAGGTCATCTCCGACAAGTACTCGCTGCCCAGCCTCGCGCACGACAACCTGGAGATCCTGCTCGCCGCCATGCTGGACGCCTCGCTGCTGCACCAGGCGTCCCGCTGGCCCGCCGACACGCTGGCCCGCTGGGACGAGGTGATGGACTGCGTCTCCACCGCGGCCACCGAGACCTACCGCAGGCTGGTCGGCGACGAGGGGCTGCCCGAGTTCTTCACCTCGGCCACCCCGGTCGAGGAGCTGGGCAGGCTCAACGTCGGGTCCCGGCCGGCGAAGCGCCCGGGGAAGGGCGCCCCCACGCTGGACGACCTGCGCGCCATCCCGTGGGTGTTCGGCTGGACGCAGACCCGGATGGTCGTCCCCGGCTGGTTCGGCCTGGGCAGCGGGCTGCGCGCCGCCCGGGAGGCCGGGTACGCCGAGGACCTGGCCGGGATGCGCGAGTGGGCGTTCTTCCGGAACCTGATCGGCAACGTCGAGATGACGCTGGCCAAGACCGACCTGCGGATCGCCTCGAACTACGTCTCCACCCTGGTCGACCCGGCCCGGCAGGGACTGTTCGGGCAGATCCGCGACGAGCACGAGCTGACCCGCCGGGAGCTGCTCGCAGTGACCGGCGAGTCGCAGCTGCTGGCCCGGCATCCGGTACTGCGGAACACCCTGTCGGTACGCAACGCCTACCTCGAACCCCTGCACCACCTGCAGGTCGAGCTGCTGGCGCAGCGCCGCGCGGCGGGCGACGAGCCGGACCCGGACCTGGAGCGGGCGCTGCTGCTCACCGTGAACGGGATCGCAGCAGGCATGAAGAACACCGGATGACGGGTAGGAACAGGATGTGCGTGACCACGAGGACATCCAGAACACGCCCGGCCCGGCCCGGCCGGCGACCCGGCAGGTCGTCGCCTGGACGCTGATCCTGGCGCTGCTGCTCGCCGCGCCGCTCAGCTACCTGGCCGGCTCTGCCGGTGGCGGCCGGATGCTGGCCGTGCTGCTGGTGGTGGTGACCCTGGTCGGCGGGCTGGTGCTGCTGCTGCGCCGGCGGTGACGGCGGCGCGCGCCGGCCGCGTGGGCACACTGGGCGGGTGCAGTACAGGCATGCAGGTCCCGCCGACCACGGCGCGCTGGACGCGGTGCTGGTCTCCGCTCCCGGGCGGCCGACCCTGCCGGTCCGGCTGACCGTCGAGCTGTTCGGCCGGGCCCGGTCGCACCTGGCCCGGCCGGACCGGGTCACCGTGTGGGACCCGTGCTGCGGGGCGGGCGTCACGCTCACCGTGCTCGGCCTGCTCGCGGGCGGGATCACCGCGCTCACCGGCACCGACGCCGATCCGGCGCCGCTGGAGCTGGCCCGGCGCAACCTGGGGCTGCTCTCGGCGGGGGGCCTGGACGCCCGGGCCGCGGAGCTGGACGCGCTCGCCGCCCGGCACGGCAAGCCGGCCTACGCCGGGGCGGCCGCGCATGCGCGGGCACTGGTCCTGATCGGGCGGCCCGCCTGGTCGGTCGGGGTGGCGGACGCGCTGGACCGGGAGCGGACCCGGGCGGCGCTGCGCGACCGGGCGCCGGACGTGGTGCTGGCGGACCTGCCCCACGGCAGGCAGACCTCCTGGGCCCCGGCGGACGACGGCGCCCCGACCGGCCCCGGCGCGTTCCTGACCGCGGTGGGATCGGTGCTCGATCCGGGCGCGGTCGTGGTCGCCGTGGATCGGGGCCGCACGGTGCCGGTGCCCCCGGGGGTCCGCCCGCTGGAGCGACTGCGGGTCGGGCACCGCGCGGCGGTGCTGCTGCGCGCCGGGCAGCTGCACTGATCGAGGCTCACAGCAGGGCGTAGGCCGCCAGCAGCTGGTCCCGCGCGGTCACCAGGTAGCGGGCCAGCTCGTCGGCGGCCTGCTCGGTCCGGCCCGCGGTCAGCAGCGCGGCGATCTCGCCGTTGCGGGCCAGGTACGGCTCGTGGAACTCGCGCACCTGCGGCATCCGCTGGAAGACCAGCCGCATCTCGGCCAGCAGCCGTCCCATCTCACGTTCCAGCCGGGGACTGCCGCCGAGTGCGACGACGTCGCGGTGGAAGTGCTGGTTCGCGTCGGCGACCCCGGTCCAGTCCCCGGCCTCGGCGGCCGCCCGCCCACGGTCGTAGGCGTCCCGGACGGCCGAGAGCGCCACCGGGTCGGTGGCGAGCATGCCGTACCGGACCGCGCCCGGCTCGATCACCAGGCGGGCCGAGTAGACGTCGCGGATGTCGTCGATCCCCGGCTGGGCGACGAACACGCCGCGGTTCGGGATCCGGACCAGCACCCGCTCGGCGAGCAGCTGGGACAGCGCCTCCCGGATGGTGTTGCGGGAGACCTGGAGCGCCTCGGAGAGCGCCTGCTCCGGGAGCCGGGCGCCGACCCGCAACCGCGCCTCGGCGACCTCGATCCGGATCTGGTCGGCGACCCGCTCGGACGCGGGCACCACGACCGTGCGGGAGGCCGACAGCGAGGCCAGCGCGTCCTGCACGGAGGTGTTCACGTCACTCACGAAACCAGATCCTAACGAGGAATACCCCACCTAGGATTGCAGGATCGTAGGACAATCCGCCACACTCTTCCGACCTGCAGCGCTGGACGACCGCTACCCCGGGAGGCAGCGATGAGCGACGACACGGCCAGGCCGACGAGGACCGCGACCAGGACGGCCGTGTTCGGGGCGATGTTCCTGATGGCCACGAGCGCGATCGGCCCCGGGTTCATCACCCAGACGACGACCTTCACCGCCCAGCTCGGCGCCGCGTTCGCGTTCGCGATCCTCGTGTCGATCCTGGTCGACGTCGCGATCCAGATGAACGTGTGGCGGGTCGTCGGCGTCTCCGGGATGCGCGCGCACGAGCTCGCCAACCGGGTCACGCCGGGGGCGGGCTGGCTGCTCACCGGCCTGGTCGTGCTCGGCGGGCTGGTGTTCAACATCGGCAACGTCGCGGGCGCCGGGCTCGGCCTCAACGCGATGCTCGGCCTGGAACCCGCGATCGGCGGCGCGATCTCCGCGCTGCTCGCGATCGGCATCTTCAGCGTGCGATGGGCCGGGATGGCGCTGGACCGGATCGTCGTGCTGCTCGGATTGCTGATGATCGGGCTGACGGCCTACGTCGCGATCGTGTCAGGACCGCCCGTCGGCGACGCGCTGCGGCAGACCGTGCTCCCGGACGAGATCAGCTGGCTGGCCATCACCACCCTGATCGGCGGCACTGTCGGCGGGTACATCACCTACGCGGGTGCGCACCGGATGCTCGACTCCGGCCTGTACGGACCGGAGAACGCAGGCCGGGTCGCGGTCAGCTCGGTCCAGGGCATCCTGATCACCGGTGTCATGCGGGTACTGCTGTTCCTCGCGGTGCTCGGCGTCGTCACCACCGGGGTCGACCTGGCCGGCAGTGACAACCCGGCGGCTGCCGCATTCGCCGCCGCGGCCGGCGAGGTGGGCATGCGACTGTTCGGCGTGATCCTTTGGGCCGCCGCGATCACCTCGGTGATCGGCGCCGCCTACACCTCGGTGTCCTTCCTGACCTCGCGCAGCACCCCGGAGCGCACCACCCGGCTGCTGACCGTCGGGTTCATCGTGCTCAGCACGGCGGTCTTCCTGGTCGCCGGCGCCGCCCCGGTCACCCTGCTGATCTTCGCCGGGGCCTTCAACGGGCTGATCCTGCCGGTCGGGTTCACCATCCTGCTGTGGGTGGCCTGGCGGCGGCGCGACCTGCTCGGCGGCTACCGCTACCCGCGCTGGCTGCTGGCGGCCGGTTTCCTCGGCTGGCTGGTCACGCTGTTCGTCGGGTACCAGTTCGTCGCCGAGAACATCGGGAAGCTGTTCGCATGACACCGCACATCGACCTCAACACCGATCTCGGCGAGTCCTTCGGCCAGTGGGTGCTCGGCGACGACGACGCCATGCTCGGCCTGGTCAGCTCGGCGAACGTCGCCTGCGGGTTCCACGCCGGCGATCCGTCCACGCTGCGCACGACGACCACCCGGGCCGCCGCCGCCGGCGTCACCGTCGGCGCCCAGGTGTCGTACCCGGACCTGCGCGGCTTCGGCCGCCGGTTCCTCGACATCGAGCCCGCCGCGCTGACCGACGACGTGATCTACCAGATCGGCGCGCTGGACGGGCTGTGCCGGGTCGCCGGGAGCCGGGTCCGCTACGTCAAGCCGCACGGGGCGCTCTACAACGCGACCCGCACGCACGCCGGGCAGGCCCGGGCGGTCGTCGACGCGGTCCGCGCCTACGACCCGTCGCTGCCGGTGCTCGGGTTGCCCGGCTCGGAGCTGCTGGCCGAGGCGGAGCGGACCGGGCTGCGGCCGGTGACCGAGTTCTTCGTCGACCGCGGCTACACCGCCGAGGGCGCGCTGGTGCCGCGCCGCGAGCCCGGCGCCCTGCTCGACGACGCGGGCGCCGCCGCCGAGCGGGTCGTCCGGATGCTCACCGACGGCGTGGTCCGGGCGGTCGACGGCACCGACGTCGCGGTGCGCGCCGAGTCCGCCTGCGTGCACGGCGACTCGCCCGGCGCGGTCGCGATGGCCCAGCGGGTGCGGGACGCGCTGGCCGGCGCCGGGATCGCGATCGGGGCGTTCGCCTCGTGAGCGCCGCCCTCGATCTCACACCCGCGCAGGCCCGGGAACGGTTCCGGGACGGCGTGGTCGCGAGCACCTCGGGCTGGTGCGCGGGCTGGACCCAGGCGAACCTGATCGCCGTTCCCCGCGAGTACGCCTGGGACGTGCTGCTGTTCGCCCAGCGCAACCCGAAGCCCTGCCCGGTGCTCGACGTGCTGGAGCCCGGCGACCTCGCCGGCGCCCTGTTCGACGGCGACATCCGCACCGACCTGCCGGGCTACCGGGTGTACGTCGACGGCGAGCTCACCGAGCAGCCCACCGACGTGCGCGAGCACTGGCGCGACGACCTGGTCGCCTTCCTGATCGGCTGCAGCTTCACCTTCGAGAACGCGCTGCTCACCGAGGGCGTCCCGGTCCGGCACATGGCGCAGGGCAGCACCGTGCCGATGTACCGGACCACCCGGCGCTGCCGCCCGGCCGGGCGGATGTCCGGCCCGCTGGTGGTGTCGATGCGGCCGGTGCCCGCCGCGCTCGTCGACACCGCGGTGGCGGTGACCGCCCGCTATCCGGACGTGCACGGCGCACCGGTGCACGTCGGCGACCCGGCCGCGCTCGGGATCGCCGACCTGGACCGGCCCGACCACGGCGATCCGGTGCGGATGACCGCCGACGACGTCCCGGTGTTCTGGGCGTGCGGGGTGACCCCGCAGGCCGCCGTGCTGGAGTCCCGGCTGCCGCTGGCGATCACCCACGAGCCCGGCCACATGCTGGTGACCGACGTCCGCGACGCCGACCTCCGGATCTGAGTCATGATCGGGGCATGACGAACGACCCGCACGCCTGGCTCGAGGACGTCACCGGCGAGGAGGCACTCGCGTGGGTGACCGGGCGCAACGCCCGCACCGAGCAGCGGCTGACCGCGACACCGCTGTTCGGCGAGCTGGAGTCCGGCATCCGGGAGGTGCTCGACGCCCCCGCCCGCATCCCGTTCGTCGGGCACCGCGGCGGCTACTACTACAACTTCTGGACCGACCAGCGGAACCCGCGCGGCCTGTGGCGGCGCACCACCCCCGAGCAGTACCGCACCGACTCCCCGGAGTGGGAGATCCTGCTCGACGTCGACGCGCTCAACGAGGCCGAGGGCGAGAACTGGGTCTGGCACGGCGCCCGCTTCCTGCGCCCCGACCTGGACCGGGTGCTGATCGACCTGTCCCGGGGCGGCGCGGACGCCGACGTGACCCGCGAGTTCGACATGGTCACCCGGGACTGGGTGCCCGGCGGCTTCGAGCGGCCGGAGGCCAAGGGCGGCGCGTCCTGGCTCGACCGGGACACCCTGCTGGTCGCGACCGATCTCGGCGAGGGCACCACCACCGACTCCGGCTACCCGCGCACCGTGCGGCGCTGGACCCGCGGCACCCCGCTCGCCGAGGCCGAGCTCGTCTTCGCCGGCGAGCCCGATGACCTGAGCGTGTCGGCGTACCGCGACCACACCCCCGGCTTCGAGCGGATCTTCGTGCGGCGGGCGCTGGAGTTCTACGCCGACGAGCTGTACCTGCTCGGCGACGACGGCGAGCTGCGGAAGATCGACGTGCCGGACTCGGCGATCGCCGACGTCGAACGCGAGTGGCTGCTGCTGGAGCTGCGCGAGGACTGGGCCGCCTTCCCCGCCGGGTCGCTGCTCGCCGCCCGGTTCGACGACGTCCTCGACGGCACCCCCGGCTGGGAGGTGCTGTTCGCGCCGACCGACGAGTCGTCGCTGGCCGGGTACACCTGGACCCGGCACCACCTGGTGCTCAACGTGCTGGAGAACGTCGTCAACCGGCTGTCCGTGCTCACCCCCGGCGAGGCGGGCTGGACCCGCTCGGCGTTCCCGGGCGCGCCCGAGTTCGGCAGCATCGGCGTGTCCGCGGTGGACAGCGACGAGAGCGACGACGTCTGGCTCACCGTCACCGACTACCTCACCCCGGCGTCGCTGGCGATCGCCACCGTCGGCAGCCCGCCGGAGACGCTCAAGAGCGCGCCCGCCTTCTTCGACCCCTCCGGGCACGTGATCGAGCAGCACTTCGTCACCAGCGACGACGGCACCCGGGTGCCGTACTTCCTGGTCCGGCCCGCGGACCTGCCGTTCGACGGCACCGCACCGACCCTGCTCTACGGCTACGGCGGCTTCGAGATCGCGCTCACCCCCGGCTACTCCGGCGGGACCGGGCGCTCCTGGCTCGCCCGCGGCGGGGTGTACGCGGTCGCGAACATCCGCGGCGGCGGCGAGTACGGCCCGCGCTGGCACCGGGCCGCGCTGCGGGAGAACCGGCCGCGCGCCTACGAGGACATGGCGGCGGTGGCCCGCGATCTCGTCGAGCGGCGGATCACCGCGCCGTCCCGGCTCGCCGTGCAGGGCGGCAGCAACGGCGGGCTGCTGGCCGGGAACATGCTGGTCCGCTACCCGGAGCTGTTCGGCGCCGTCGTCATCCAGGTGCCGCTGCTGGACATGAAGCGCTACAGCCACCTGCTCGCCGGGGCGTCCTGGATGGCCGAGTACGGCGACCCGGACACCGACGACTGGGACTTCATCCGGACGTTCTCGCCCTACCACCTGATCGATCCCGACGCCGATTACCCGCCGGTCATCCTGCTGACCTCGACCCGCGACGACCGGGTGCACCCCGGGCACGCCCGCAAGTTCGCCGCGGCGCTGGAGGCGGCCGGCCACGACGTCACCTACTACGAGAACATCGAGGGCGGCCACGGCGGCGCCGCGGACAACGCACAGGCGGCCCGGATGGCGGCGCTGGCGTACGCGTTCCTGTGGGAGAAGCTCGGCCCGGCGACCGGCGACTAGGGTCGGAGACCATGCGCGGGTACGGGTTCGGACGGGCCGGCGGGCCGGAGCAGGAGACCTTCCTGGAGGTCGCGGAGCCGGTGCCCGGACCGGACGAGCTGCTGGTGCAGGTCCGCGCCGCCGGGGTGAATCCCGGCGACTGGCGGGTCCGCAACGGCTCCTACGGCACGACGGGCCCCGCGGTGCTCGGCCGGGAGGTCGCCGGCACCGTGCTGGCGCTCGGCGAGGGCGTCACCGGGTTCGCCGTCGGGGACGAGGTGTTCGGCGGCTGCCCCGGCATGCTGGGCGGCTGGGCGCCGCGCGCCCGCACCATCGCGTCGTTCTCGGCGCACCGGCCCGACGGGGTCTCCCCCGAGCAGGCCGCCGTGCTGCCGGTCGCCGCCGGGACCGCGCTCGACACGCTGCGCAGCCTGGACCTGCAGCCGGGTGCGACGCTGCTGGTGAACGGTGCGGGCGGCGGCGTCGGGCTGCCGCTGGTCCAGCTGGCCCGGTTGCAGGGGCTGCACGTCGTCGGGACGGCGAGTCCCGGCAAGCACGACCTGCTGACCCGGCTCGGCGCGACCCCGGTCGGGTACGGCGACGGGGTGGTGGACCGGATCCGGGCCGCCGCACCCGCCGGGATCGACGGCGCGCTGGACCTCGTCGGCGGGGACGCGCTGCGCACCGTCGCGCCGCTGGTCCCGATCGGGGCGCTGTACTCGGTCGCCGATAAGCCGACCGTCGCCGAGCTCGGCGGCCGGGCCGTGGAACGCGACCGCGGTCCCGCGGTGCTCGCCGAGCTGGCCCGGCTGGTCGCCGCGGGCGAGCTCGATCCGCTGGTGCAGCAGACCCGCCCGCTGTACGAGGCGGGTGCGGCGCTGGCCGCCGTCGAGTCCGGGCACGCCACCGGGAAGATCGTGCTCATTCCCTGACCCGTGCGGCCGGACCCGCGGGCCGATGACTTCCCGGGGACCGGCCGGTCGATCCCGGCATGACAACACCGACCCTGCCCCGCGCGGCGATCGACCGCGCGGTGTCCGCCGAGCGCGTGGCGGTCGCCGACCTCGTCGACTCGCTCACCGACAACGAGTGGGTCACCGGCTCGCTGTGTTCGGGCTGGACGGTGCGGGACGTCGTCGCACATCTGACGACCACTACCCGGGACACCGCGGGCCGGATGCTGGTCGCCGCGGTGCGCGCCCGGTTCGACTTCGACCGGATGACCCGGGACCAGGCTCTCGCCCTGTCCGACGAGCACCCGCGGGCCGAGTTGATCGCCCGGCTCCGGCAGAGTGCGACCACCTCCCGCCGGATGCCGCTCAGCGGACCGCTCGACCCGCTGATGGACCTGGTGATCCACGCGCAGGACATCGTCCGCCCGCTCGGCCGGGTGCACGAGTCGCCGCCCGAGGTGGTCGCCGCGTGCCTGGCGCACGTCGCGACCAACCGATTCATGGGTGGTCCGGCCCGGCTGCGGGGCGTGCGGGTGGTGTCGGCCGATTCCGGATGGACCCTCGGAGACGGCGCGGAGCTGCGCGGGCCCGCCCCGGAGCTACTGCTCGTCGCCGCGGGACGACCGGCCGGGCTCGCCGGGCTGAGCGGGCCGGGTGTCGGGGTGGTCGCGCCGCGGCTGGCCTGACGGGTGCAGCGGTTCCGTCCGGTGCAGGTAGGTGTGCCCGGTCGGGGTGGTGGTGCGGGTGCCCTCGGCGGTCGGCTCGACCCACCAGCCGGGCTGCTCACGCAACTGATTGTGCCACTCGCAGACCGCACGACCGTTGTCGAAACCGGTCGGGCCACCCTCCGCGGCCCGCACCACGTGATCGATCTGCCGGGCCGGAGCGTCGCAGTAGGGGGCGCTGCACCGGTGCCGGTCCCGGGCCCGGATCAGATCCGCCAGCCCGGCCGGGGAAACATCGCGCCCGGGAGTCACCACCGATCACCGTGCCCCACACCGTCAACAACCGCCGCAACAGCCTGCGCCCGCGCGCCCGGGCCAGGAACCCGACCGGGATCGGCCCGAACCCCGCGACCTCCGCCGGCAGCG